>JAHYJQ010000254.1 GCA_019429025.1 Trueperaceae bacterium
CCGAAGCCGATGCGCCAGCCCGTCAGCGCCGTGCGCTCGTCGTAGTCGGGGGCCAGTTCGGGCGTCAGCGCCATCGTCGGCACCTGCACCACGGTGTAGGCGATGCCGAAGAGAACGAAGGTGACCAGGGCGTAGGCGACCGCGCCGCCGGGCCCCAGGTCGGGGGCCCACCACACGGCGGCGAACGCGGCGCCGAGCGGGACGGCGCCCCAGCGCAGGAAGGGCAGGCGGCCGATGCGGTCGCGCCAGCGGTCGCCTAGCACGCCCATGACCGGGTCGGTGAACGCGTCCACCAGGCGGCCGGCGACGAAGACGGCGCCGGCCCACAGCGGGGGGACGCCGGCCACGTTGACCAGCGCGTACAGCAGCCAGGTGTTGATCGCCACGAAGGTCAGCGACGCCCCCAAGTCGGAGGCTCCGTACGCGATCCGTTGCGGCAGCGGCAGCTTCATGCGGTCCCTCCTGGGGGCGCGGTGGCGGCCCTGCGGGCGTAGAGCGCGATGCCCACCGCGACCGCCAGGTTGTGCGATTCGAGCTCCGGGTCCTGCGGGATGGTCACCGCGACGGCGCCATCGAGCGCCTCGGCCGGCAGGCCGCCGCCCTCCGGCCCGAAGGTCCAGGCGGTCAGCGGGGGCGGCTTGAGTCGGGGCAGCGGCGTGCAGGCTCCGGTGGCGGGCGGCACCAGCGCGACCACCGCGTGCGCCGCGTGCTCGCCGCGGTAGGCACGCCAGTGCGGCCAGGCGCGGGCGCGCAGCGCGAAGCGGGCGCCCTGTGAGGCGCGCAGCACGTGCGGCGACCAGGGGTCGACGCGCGGGTCGATCAGGGCGACGTCGCGCACCCCGAAACCGAGCGCCGCGCGCATGGCGGCCCCCACGTTCCCCGCCTGGGCGGGGCGCACGAGCACCAGATGGTCGCGGTCGCCGCGCAGGGCGTCGTCGTCCGGTTCCAGCTCCGTCACCACCCAGGCGGCACGGTGCTGCCGCAGTTCGCGCACGCAGTCCGCGTCCTCGACGAGGGGCACGCCGGCGGCGGCGGCGGCCTCGGCGACCTCGGCCCGCTCCCGCGGCGGGAGGCGGGGGTGGCAGACGACCCGGCGCACGGCCCGCGGGCGATGCCGTAGCGCCTCCAACGCCGGCCACAGGCCGACGGCGTGGGTCACGAGGGGGCGGCCTCGCCGCCGTCTTCGATCGCGAAGGGCGTGCGCATGCCGGCCTCGGCGGCCTCCCGCGCCTCGGCCGGCGCCCAGCCGAGGGCCAGCGCGCCGCGGTACGCCTGCAGCGCCCGGTCGCGCTTGCCGGCGAGGTCGCGCAACTGGCCGAGGCGCGCCAGCAGCAGCCCCGGCAGCAGGTACGGTTCGCGGAAGTCGCCGGCGGCGGCGGCCTCGAGCACCTCGAGGGCCTCCGCGGCGTGGTCGTGCGCGAGCAGCAGCTGGGCCTCCAGGAAGCGGGCCTCCGCGAGGTCGAGCTCGCGCAGCCGCCCGAGCAGGCCGCCGACGTCGGCCGCCTCGCCGCGCCAGGCGACGTCCAGCAGCGAGCGCAGGCGCGCGTCGTCCGACACCGGCGGCGAGGCCGCCGGTGACCACGCGAGCCCCGCCTCGTCGAGCGCGGCGGTGAGCGCCGGCCACAGGTCGGCCTCCACCAATACGGCGCCACGGGCGGCGCCCGTCGCCTGCAGGTCGGAGGCGATGGCCTCGCGGGCGGCCCGCGCGCGGCGCAGCCGCCAGCCGGTGCCGGGCCCGTCGCCGAACGCCTCGAGGCGCGCCCGCAGCTCGTCGGCCAGTGGCGGCAGCACCTCGCCGAGGATGCGCGGCAGGTCGAGGGCCTGGGGCAGGAGCTCGTGCAGCGGGCGCAGCGCCGCGCGGGCCGCGTCGAGGGGGGAGCGCGCCTGCGGGTAGCCGGCCAGGTAGCGCTCGAAGTCGGCGGCGTCCTCGGCCCCGGGGGCGCCGATGCCGCGCAGCGGGGTGCCGCGCGCGGCCGCCCACGGCGCCACCGTCCACGGCAGCGCGATCTCGTCGCCGTCGCGCCAGCCGGGATCGCGGTCGAAGTCGGGGGGCAGGGCGGTCGTCCACAGCACCTGGGGCGCCGACGCCTCCAGCGCGTCGCGCACCGTCACCACGTTCCAGCGCGGGTGCCGGAGGTGCCACGGGCCCATGAGCGGGATCAGCGTGAGGCGCGCGGCGGTGTCCACGACGCCATGGTACGCGCCGGAGGCGGCGCCCGCGGGTCGTCGCCGGGACCGGCGGAGGGGGGTCGGCCGGTGAGGACGGGTACCATGGCGGCATGCGCGAACCCGGACGAACGGCATGGCAGGTCGAGGCGGCGTGGTGGGCGGCCCTGCTGGCATGGTTGGCGGTGACGGCGGCGACGCTGCTCGCGGTCTCCGCCCTCGCCACCGCGCCGCGCGTGGGCGTCGAGCTCCAGGCCCTGGTGCTGGACGCGGCGTTCGCGGCAGGCGAGGTCAGCGTCCCGGCGGCGGCGCCGGTCGCGGCCGCCTACGAGGGGAGCGGCCCGTTCGAGCTGTGGCCGGGCACCGGCGTGACCGTCGCCGAGGAGGAGCTGGCGGACCTGTCGGCCGCCGAGGCGCGCGCGCGGCTGGCGAACGCGTTCGCCGACCGCCGGCTGGCCGACGGCGCCGGCTGGACCGCGGCGCTCGCCGACCCGGGCCTGGCGGCCGACCTCGACATGCTCGAGCGGGCGGTGCTGCACCCGCTGGCGGAGGCGGAGCTCGGCCGGGCGCTGCTCAGGCTCGGGCTCGACGACGGCACGCGCCTGGCCGACTGGCCGACGCAGGCGGCGAACGCCCCGGGCCAGCCGGTGCAGCCGATCGTCGGCGTGTTCGTGACGCTGCCGGTGGAGCTGGTGCAGGGCGCCGACCCGCGGCGCATCGGCGAGCGCGTGGTGGCCGGCCTGGCGACCCTGCTCGCCGAGGGGGGCGCCGAGGCGGCGCGCGCCGCCATGGCCAATGCTCAGCTCCTGGCGGCGCTCGAGGCCGCCCTCGCCGGCCCCGTGTGGCAGGCCTGGCGGGCGGCGTTCTCGGCGGCCTGGGTGCCGCGCGACGACGCCCTCGAGCGGCGCCTGACCGAGGCGCAGGACGTCCTGGCGGGCGTCGGCGTCGAGGAGGACCCGCTGGCGGACGCATGGATCGGCGCCGACCTCGAGGGCGCGAGCCCCGAGGAGGCGCGCGAGCGGACGCTCGCCGCCCTGGCGGAGCGCGCCTACCTGGGCGGCAGCGACACCCTCCAGGTGGTCCTCGCGACGCCCGAGGCGCGGGCCCGGGCGGGGGCGGCGGCGGCGTGGACCGACGCGCTCGACGCCCGTGCCCACCAGCGCTACGCGCTGTGGGCCTGGGTGAGCGGCGTCGTCGCGCTGCTGCTGCTCGCGATCGTCGCGTTGCTGCAGCAGGGTCGCTGGCGGTTGCTGGCGCCGGGCGTGCTGCTGCTCGTCGCGGGCGGCCCGTGGCTGTGGCTCTGGTGGCAGTGGTCGGCGCGCGCGGACGGCGCCTCGGCCGCCGCCGAGGCCATCCCGGCGAGCGCCGTCGCGCTCGGGTTGCCCGCGGCAGCCCGCGCCTGGTCGGCCCACCTGCTCGCGGCTTCCGCCGACGTCGCCGCCGGCGCCGTCGTGTGGCCGCCGGCCGCGGTCGCCGGCGCCGGGGCCGCGCTGCTGGCGCTGACGCTGCTGGCCGCCCTGGGCGCGTGGCTGCGGCCCACGAGGCGTGGCCGCTTCTGACGCCGAACCCGAGGGCCGGGCGTCGGCCGGCGGTCCCGGCAAGCGCACGGCCCGCGCCGCGGTGGTCGTCGTCCACGGCGTCGGCAGCCAGCCCCCGCTGGCGACGCTCGGTCGGCTGGGCCAGGGCCTGATCGACCACGCGCGGGCCGCCGGCGACCGGCCCGAGGCGCGCGCCGTCCTGCTCCGCGTGCGCGGCGAGCCGAGCAGCGTGCTGCGCCTCGGCGGCGCCGCGAGCCTCGGCGGGTTCGACACCGTCGACGTGCACGAGCTCGCCTGGCAGGGGCTGGCGCAGGGCAGGGCGCGCCCGCTCGCGGTCCTGCGTTGGCTGGTGCGGACGGGCCTGGCGCCGCTCCACGTCCGCCGCCACTGGCGGGTGCTGGTGGACGCCGGGGACGACGCCCCCTCGCCGTGGGCGGTGGTGGGCCGGCAGGCGCTCATCGCGACCGTGTTGGCGTGGCTGGTGGTGGCGCTGCTCGCCGGCGTGCTCGTCGCGCTGCTGCAGCTGCCGCGGGCGTGGCCGTTGCTGGGCGCCGCGCTGGCGGACGCCGCGGCGGCCCTCGGCCCGCTGGGCGCGGCCGCGTTGGCGTTGGGCGCGGTGCCGGCCGCCGTGGCCGTGGCCTCGCTGTGGGGCGTCCTCGCCGATGCCGTCGAGGCCGCCGCGCTGCGCCGCCGGGCGCGCGGCGACGGCTGGGCGGGGAGCTACGCGGGCGTCGCGCGCCTGTGGGCCTGGCCCGCCGTGGTCATCGCGGCCGTCCTCGGGGCGTGGGCGGCGGTCGGCGTAGCGCTCGGCGCCGACGCCTGGCGGGCG
>JAHYJQ010000255.1 GCA_019429025.1 Trueperaceae bacterium
CCAGCAAGTCGTTCATCCTGCAGGTCCTCGCGGGTCAGGCACGGCTCGTGCTCGATGGCGACGAGGCCGTCGCGGGGCCCGGCAGTTGGATGCGCATGGGGCCCGGCGAGCACGAACCGATCACCGCGGTCGGCGAGGCCGTCCTGCTGCTCACGCTGCTGAAGGAGTAGCGGGCCGGCTCAGCCCTTCAGTCCGGCCCCCGCCAGCGAGCCGAGCACCAGCCGCTGGGCCGCGAAGTAGAGCAGGAGCGCCGGCAGCACCCCCATCGAGGCGGCGGCCATGAGCAGGCCCCAGCTCGAGCCGGCCTCGGCGCTCATGAACTGCCGCAGCCAGATGGGCAGCGTCATGGCCTCGGGGTTGGTGAGGACGATCGTCGGCCACACGTACTGGTTCCAGGAGTTGATGAAGAACAGCACGGCGAGCGCGGCCACGACCGGGCGAACCATGGGCAGGACGACCCGGAACAGCACCGTGACCTCCGTGGCCCCGTCGATGCGCGCCGCGTCGAGCAACGCCTGGGGGAACACCCGCAGGTGCTGCCGCAGCAGGAAGATGCCGAAGCCGTTGGCGACCTGCGGCAGGATCACGCCCGCATGGGTGTTGAGCAGGCCCCATTCGCCGATGAGCAGGTAGTTCGACACCATGACGATCTGCACCGGGATGAACATCGTGCCGAGGCAGAGGTAGAAGAGCGGCTCCCGCAGCGGGAAGCGGAAGCGCGCGAAGCCGTAGGCGGCGAGCACGCTGGTGACCAGCTGCGCGGAGGTGATGCCGACCGCGACGATCAGCGTGTTCAGGACGATGTGGCCGATCGGGAAGTCGCGCCACAGCCGCAGCACGTGCTCCAGCGTCGGGTTGGCCGGCAGGAGGCGGATGCCGCTCGCGAAGATCTCCGCCGACGGCTTGAGGGCGGTGGACAGCATCCAGGCGACGGGCAGCAGGGCGAGCAGCGTGAGGGCACCCAGGAGCGCGAACCAGGCCGCCTTCGTCGCCCAGTGCGCGTCGATGCCCCAATCGGCGAAGTCCCGCTCGGCGCGCACGACCGGCGGCCGCGGCGGTCGCCTAGCGTTCTTCATAGCTCACCACCCGTTCCGACCCGAGCATCTGCACCACGGTGATCGTCAGGAAGACCGCGAAGACGACCAGGGCGATGGCCGAGGCGTAGCCGACGCGGAACCAACGGAAGGCCTGGCGCCAGATCTCGAAGACGATGTTCGTGCTGGCGTCGGTCGGTCCGCCGCCGGTGAGCACGTGGATCGGGGTGAAGACGTACTCGGTCGCCATCGCCAGCGTCGCGAACAGCACGAAGACGACGGTGGGCGCGAGCAGCGGCAGGACGATGTAGCGCCACAGCCGCGGGCCGTCGGCGCCGTCGACCCGGGCGGCGTCGATGAGCTCCCTCGGGATCGTCCCCATCCCGGCGATGAAGAGCATCATGTTGTAGCCGAACGCCTTCCAGGCCACGATGAGGGCGATCGCGCCGAGCACGGTGGCGGGGTTGGAGAGCCAGCTGACCGGCGTCCAACCGAGCTCGCGCCAGATCGCGCCGGACAACCCGCTGATCGGGTTGTAGATCCACAGCCACAGGATCGAGGCGATGCCCAGCGAGACGACCATCGGCGCGAAGATGACGCCGCTGAAGAAGCGGCGGGCGCGACGGCCGATGACGGTGAAGCCGGCGCTGACGAAGAGCGGGAAGACGATGAGGAGGCCGACCAGCCAGACGACGTACCAGCCCGTGTTGACGACGGCCCGGCGGATGGTGGCGCTGCCGGCCATCTCCTGGAAGTTGGCGAGGCCGATGTAGGTGCGTTCCGACCGCACCATGTTCCAGTCGGAGAAGGCCAGGAAGAAGGTATCGACCAGGGGGCGGTAGATGAACATGCCCAGCGCGATCAGCGCCGGCAAGACCAGCAACAGGCCCGTGAGGGCCTCGCGGGTGGCGAGCGATCGGCGTCTCGGCATGGTCGCGTGCCTGGGGCGCCGACCGCTCGGCCGACGCCCCAGGGTTCGGGTCACTGCCCGAGCAGTTCGCGCATCTGCGCCGCGGTGCGCGTGAGGGTCTCGGCGACCGGTGCGCCGTTGAGGATCGCCTCGCGGGCGCCGATGAGCGCCTGCTCCGCCTCGAAGCCGCGCTCACCAGGGAGCGGCAGCCAGGCGACGGCGTCGGGGAGCTGCTCGACGGCGGGCGCGATCAGCGGGTTCTCGGCGAAGAAGTCGGCCAGGAAGGCCGGGTCGTCCGCCACACCGTCCGCGACCGGCAGGTACCCCGTGTCGCGCACCCAGATGGTCTGGCCCTCGCGGCTCACGAGGAAGGACATGAACTCGAACGCCGCCTGCTGCTCGGCCGGGTCGCTGGCGAAGACGAACAGCGCGTTGCCGCCCGAGGGGATGCTGCGCGGCTTGTCGCCCCACGTCGGGAACATCGCCGTGCGCATGTCGAAGTTCGACTGCGCGGTGTAGTTCGCGAGCGAGGCGGAGGTGCGGATGTACATGCCGAGCTGGCCGGCGAGGAAGGCCTGCTCCTGCTCGGCGTCGGTCACGACCGGGAGGGTGCCGTCCTCGAGCGCCAGGGCCTGCCAGAACTCGTAGACCTCGACGACCTCGGGGCCGTCGACCGCGATGCGGCCCTCCGCGTCGAGGATCTCCCCGCCGTTCGACTCGATGAGGCCCTGGGGCACCCAGTTGTTCGAGTTCGAGATCTGGATCCCGATCCCGAAGCGGCCGGTCGCCTCGCGGATCGTCTTGGCTGCCTCGCGCACCTCGGCCCAGGTCGCGGGCGGCGCGTCGGGATCGAGGCCGGCCTCGCGGAAGAGGTCGGCGTTGTAGTACAGCATCGGGACGGAAACCGCGAAGGGTACGGCGCGCAGGACGCCCGCTTCGTCGGTGCCGAGGCGCAGCATGCCGGGGATGAAGGCGTCGATGAAGGCCGCGTAGTCGTCACGGTCGCTGAAGGTGTCGATCGGGACGTGCGGCAGCTCGTTGAAGGCGAACAGCCGGAAGTTGTAGCCGATCTGGGCGACGGCGGGCGGGCGGCCGGCGGCGATGGCCGCCTGCAGGTTCGTCAGGAGGCCGCCGTACGAGCCCTCCTGGAACCGCTCGATGACGCGGATGTCCGGATGCTCGGCCTCGAACGCGGCGACGGCCTGGGTGACGGCTTGAGCGCCGAAGGTCGCGGAGTTGATGTGCCAGTACTCGATCGTGACCTGCGCATGGGCGGTCGCGATGAGGGCGGCAACGACGAGGGCTACGAACCGCATGGTGCACCTCCACCTTCCTGGGCTTGCCTTTCCGAATGTCAACAAAGTATGTTGGCATCCAGCATAGCGAGCGTAGGAGGTGAGTGTCAACGCGATGTCATCGTCATCGGAGCCGGCCGCCGCCAAGACCGTCGACGCCGCCCTCACGCTGCTCGAGGAGGTCGCGACGCAGCGCGGCGCCACCTTGAGCGACCTGGCGCGCGCGACGGGCATGACCACCTCCAAGGCGTTCCGCCTGCTCGGGACGCTGGAGCGCCGGGGATACCTGGAACGCCGCAGCGGCAAGGCCTTCGAGTTGGGTTCGAAGGTGCTCCACCTCGGCCACCGCGCGGCGCGCGGTCACCCGCTCGTGCGCGCCGCCGCGCCCGTGCTCGACCGACTCGCCGAACGCTTCGGGGAAACGGTGCTGTTGGCCGTCCGGGTCGATCTGGAGCGGGTGATCGTCGACAGCCGCGACGCCAAGTACGGACCGCAGCTCTCCTGGCCGTACGACGCCCGACTGCCGCTGAACTCGGGCGCCCTGGGGCTCTGCCTCCTGGCATACGCGCCGGACCACGTGCTGCGCGACCTCCTCGCCGCCGGGACGACCGCGTTCACCGACCACACCGTGGTGGGCGCGGGCGACATCGGCAGGGCGCTCGAGGCGATCCGCCGCGACCACGTCTACGTCGCCAAGCACAGCTACCTCGAGGGCGTCTACTCGGTCGGCAGCCCGGTCATCGGGCCCGACCGCAACGCGATCGCGTCGCTCTCCGTCGTCGGCACCGTCGCCCGCCTCGGCCCGGTGGAGGAGGACGAAACCCGCACGGCGGTCCGCGACGCGGCCGCCGAGATCGCCAGGGTCCTCGCGTGAGCCGCCCCCAGCGGCCCGCCGACTCGCCGGACGCGGGCGCCGAGCGGGCGCTGCGGCGCGTCGTGCTCGACGTCGACACCGGCACGGACGACGCCGTCGCGATCATGCTCGCGCTGCGCCATCCGGCGATCGACCTCGTGGGCATCACCACCGTGAACGGCAACGCCCCGATCGACGTGGTCGTCGACAACACCCTGCGCGTCGTCGACCTGGCCGGCGCCCGCGTGAGCGTCCACCGCGGCGCGGCGAAGCCGCTCGAGCGCGACGACTTCCCGGTCGCCCGGGCGCTCCGCCCGGACCGCGCCGTCCACGCCGCGCCCCTGCCGCTGCCGCCGGCCCGCTCCCGCCCGTCCGACGTCCCCGCGGTCGACTTCCTCGTGGACACCGCGATGTCGTCTCCG
>JAHYJQ010000256.1 GCA_019429025.1 Trueperaceae bacterium
CCCACCGGGCGGCGGCGGGGGCTGGGTCCGCTCCCGGGGCCGTTGGCACCGCAGGTGGCTCCAGGCCGCGGGAGCGGACCCAGCCCCCGCTCCTGCGGCCGTTGGCACCGCAAGGTGACTCCAGGCCCTGGGAGGGGCCCCAGCCCCCGCCCGCGGTACGATGCCGCATCATGCTGATGACGAGAGGGCGTCTCGAGGACGGGGAGCGCCGCACGCTGGCGCCGTACGCGGCGTTCGCGGGCGCCTCCCGCGGCCGCCTGCACACCGAGGACGAGAGCGAGTTCCGCACCGCGTTCCAGAAGGACCGCGACCGCGTCATCCACACCAGCGCCTTCCGGCGCCTCGAGTACAAGACCCAGGTGTTCGTCAACTACGAGGGCGACTACTACCGGACGCGCCTGACGCACACGCTCGAGGTCGCCCAGGTGGCGCGGGCGATCTCCCGCGCGCTGGGCCTCAACGAGGACCTCGCCGAGACGGTCGCGCTGGCGCACGACCTGGGGCATCCGCCCTTCGGGCACGCCGGCGAGCGGACGCTCGATCGGCTGGCGGCGGACGCCGGCGGCTTCGACCACAACCGCCAGAGCCTGCGCATCGTCACCGAGCTCGAGCGCCGCTACCCCAGCTTCGCGGGCCTCAACCTGACCTGGGAGACGCTCGAGGGGATCATGAAGCACGAGACCGAGTACGACGTCGCGGACGCCTCGTGGGAGCCGGACGCCCGCCCGAGCCTCGAGGCACAGGTCGTCAACGTCGCCGACGAGTTGGCCTACAACGCCCACGACCTCGACGACGGCCTCCGTTCGGGCCACCTGTCGCCCGTCCAGGTAGCGGAGGTGGGCGTGGTCGGGCGGCTCATGCGCCGCCTCGGCATCGATCCCGCGCGCTTCGACAACCGCGCCCGCTACGCGCTGATCCGTGAGCTGCTGGGGACGATGATCGACGACACCATCCGGCACACCCACGCGGCCGTCGAGGAGGCGGGCATCGCGTCGATCGCCGACGTGCGGGCGCAAGGCGACACCCTCGTCCGCCAAGGCGACGAACTGGCGGCGGAGCTCGCGGAGCTCAAGCGCTTCCTCTACCGCCACCTCTACCACCACCACCGGCAGATCCGCATGACCCGCAAGGCGGACCACATCCTCGAGCGCCTCTACCACGCCTACGTGGCGCAGCCGGACATGCTGCCGCCGGACGTGCGCGCCGAGGTCGACCGCCTGGGCGCGCAGCAGGCCGTGGTGGACTACCTCTCGGGGATGACCGATCGCTACGCGACCGTGGAGTACCGCAAGCTGTTCGACCCGATGACGCTGACCTGAGTCGGCCGTCGCGCCCGATCAGTCGCTGCGGCGGGCGACCGCGATGAGGCGACCGTCGGTCGGGTCGCGGAACCAGACGGCCGCCACGCCGCCGCGCGGCACCCGCACGATGAGCCACGGGCTGGTGAGCGCCTGCGTGACCATCGCGCCGGGACCCGGTGACGTTTCGACGAGGTCGACGAACAGGTCGCCGCCCTCGAGCGTCACGCCGCGCACCTCCGCCCCGTAGCCGCCGGTCGGCTTGGGACCGAGGAAGACGGCGAGCAGCGTCTCGCGCTCGAGGTCGGCGCCAGGCGGCGGGGGGGGCTGCAGCGACGCGCCGTAGGCGCGGTTCCAGGCGGCGGCGAGCTCGTCCTGGTTGCGCAGCAGCTGGTAGGCCGCGGCCGTGACACCGGCCGCCTGCTGGCCGCCCGCGACCACCTCGAAGGGCACCTCGCGCGGCGCGGGCCGGAACGCGCCGACGTCGGTGGGCACCCCGGCGGTGACGTGGATGGCCGTCGCGCGTTGTTCGGCGACCCCATCCACGGCGCGCCGCGGGACGTCCGGCTGCGCGAGGACCGCCACGACGAGCGGCTCGCCGCGGTCCTCGAGCACGCGCCTGAGCGCGTCGGCCTCGGCGTTCGTCAGCTCGCCCAGGCCGCGCAGCCCGGCGAGGCGCGGCCGCGGGGTGACGCGCACGTTCAGCCCGCCGGGGTCGAACTCGCCCAGCGTCAGCCAGGCGCTGCCGTCGTAGTACAGCACCGCCCGCGTCTCGCGCTCCGTGCGCATCTGCAGGTCGGTCGTCAACGGGATGCGGCGGACGGCCACCGGCGCCTCGAGCGAGGCGGACGGGGCGTCGACCCAGGCGGGCGCGCCGTCGATCCACAGCGCCGCGGGCACGTCCCAGGGGTCGAGCGTGGGCCCTGCCTCGGCCGCGGCGAGGGCGCGCTCCTCGCCCTCGAACACGAACGCCCGCGGCTCGCCGTAGAACCAGGCGATCCGCCGCTCCAGCGTGCCGGTCACGGTGAGCTCGTGCAGCTGTGGGGCGGGATCGGCCTCGCAGGCGCTGAGGACGAGGCCCAGAGCGGCGATCAGGATACCGGCGGGGCCCGCTGGGGGACGGCGCATGGGGTTGCCTCCTCGGCGCGAAGGCTACCAGACGAAGCTGAGACCGGGTGAGGAGTCCGTCAGACCGGCGCTGCTAGACTCCCAGCGTGATGCGACGTCGTTGGACGCTCTGGTGGCTGGCGGCGGCGATCCTCCTCGCGGGGCACGCCGCGGCGATCTCCGCGCTCGCGGCCCCGCCGGAGAAGCCCAGCGAGTGGTGGGACGTCATCGTCGTCGGCGCCGAGCCCGAGGCGATCGCGGCGGCGGTCGCGGCCGCCGAGGAGGGCGCGCGCACGCTGCTGCTCGCCGAGGACCCGCGCCTGGGCGGCCTGTTCGTCCGCGGCGCGCTCAACGTGCTCGACCTCCGCGTCACGCCCGTGGACTTCCAACGCGGCCTGTTCGAGCGCTGGTGGCGGCTGGTGGGGCGCTTCGGCGCCTTCGACCTCGAGCGGGCCGAACGCGCGTTCGGCGACATGCTCGCGGCGGCCGGGGTGACGGTCCGCCTCTCCCAGCCGACACCGCGCCCGTGGCTTGCCGGCGGGCGGGTCATCGGCGTCCTGGTCGGTGGCGAAGGACTGCGCGCCGCGCAGGTCGTCGATGGCACCGCCGACGCCGACCTGGCGCACGCCGCCGGTGCGTCGAGCACCTGGGGGTTCTCCTCCATCGGCCTGGACGCCCGCATGGCGGACACGCTGGTCTTCCGCATCGACGGCGTCGACTGGGACGCCCTGCGCCGCGGCGCGGCGGCGCGCGGCCGCGCCTACGCCTACGCCGACGAACGCGTCGCGTACGGCCACTTCGGCGGGCACCCGGCCGCCTACCGCGCCGAGGACCAGGGCCTGCGCCTGCGCGGGCTCAACCTCGGGCGGCAGGACGACGGCACGGTCCTCGTCAACGCCCTGCTCATCTACGGCGTCGATGCCCTCGACCCGGCGAGCCGCGACGAGGGCCGCGCCCGCGCGGCGGCCGAGATCGACCGCATCGTCGCCTGGCTCGCGCAGGACCTGCCGGGCTTCGAGCGCGCGCGCGCCGGCGGCGTCGCCGACGCGCTCTACGTGCGCCAGACGCGGCATCTCGACGCCGAGTGCCGGCTGACGATCGACGACGTGCTCGACCACGTGGTCACGGATCAGGACGTCGCCGCCGGCGGCTACCCGCTCGACGTCCAGACCCTGCGCCCGAGCGACGACGGCTTCGTCTTCGGGCTGCCCGACGTCTACGGCGGCCGCCTGTGCATGCTGCTTCCCCGCGGCGTCGAGGGCCTGTGGGTCGTCGGCCGCTCGGCCGGCTACGACCCGCTGGCGCACGCCAGCGCCCGCGTCGTGCCCTTCGGGATGGCGATGGCGGAGGCGGCGGGCGTCGCCGCCGCCTGGGGCGTAGCCCGCGGCGTCTCGCCGCACGGGGTGGCGACCGGCCGGGGCGCCGTCGAGGCCGTCCGGACGCGCCTCACCCAGCGCGGCGCCTACCTCCCCGACGTACGCGCGCGTCCCCCGGCGGGACCCCACGAGCACCCGCATTACGCGGCGTTCCGGGCCATGCTGCGGTGGGGCCTGGCGGTCGGCGGCTACGCCAACGACCCGGCACTGGACACCGCGGCCGCCCCCACCAGCCTGCTTTACCTGCTCGCCAACCTCGGGCAGCGGGCGATGGGCACGCCGGACGCCGGCGGGCGCGTGATCGCGCGGCTGGGTCTGCCGGGCGGCCCGCTCGAGGCGAAGCAGGCCGCCGAGATCGTCGCCGCCTTCCTGCTCGCCGCCGAGGTACCGACCGGGCTCCCGGCGGACGCCGGCGACGTCGCGTGGTCCGATCTCGTCGCGGCCGGGCTCGACCTGCCCGACCCGGGCCGGCCACTGCGGCGCGGCGAGGTGTACGCCATCGGCGCCTGGCTCCTCGAGCTTCACGCCGCAGGAACGGCGCTGCTCGCGCACGGCGCCGAGGCCGGCGCCGGACGCTAGGGCGCGCCCGCCCCGCCCCCCTGCGCGACCTCGGTGACGAACTGGCGTGCCGTGCGCCCGGCGTAGCCGTTGCCGCGCTCCGCGAAGCGCACGGCGACCGTCCGCCAGTCCTCCGGCAGCGTCAGCCC
>JAHYJQ010000257.1 GCA_019429025.1 Trueperaceae bacterium
CGACCTGCGCTTCAGGTACGTCAACCCGGCGTACGCGGCCATGACCGGATACGCCGCCGAGACGCTGCTGGGGATGGACCCGCACGCCGTCACCCTACCCGTGGCCGGGGTCGATCTCGACGCCGTGAGGGCCGAACGCAGGGCCGGCAGGACGTCGAGCTACCGGGCGCGCCTGCGGCGCAGCGATGGCGGCGAGCTCGACGTGCTCATCACCGGGGTCCCCGTCATGCGCGACGGACGTATGGCGGGGTCGATCTCGGTCGTGACCGACATCAGCGCGGAGGTCGAGAAGCAGCGCCTCCTGCGGGCGGCGCACGAGGCGTCCGTCACGGCCAGCAAGAGCCGGAGCGCGTTCCTCGCGCGCATCTCGCACGAGCTGCGCACGCCGCTGAACGCGGTCATCGGTTACGCCGAGATGCTCGTCGACGGGCTCCCGGAGGGCGCCGACAGGCGCGCCGCCGAGCGGATCGAGCGCGCGGGCCGCTCGATGGTGAGCCTGATCGACGACATGCTCGAGCTGTCGCGTTCCGAGGGTGGCTTCTTCGAGGTCCGGCTCGACCGGACGTCGCTGGCATCGGTGACGGCCCAGGTGGTCGAGGCGATGCGCGGCAGCCACGAACTCGGCGCCATCACCTTCGCCACCGAGGTCGCGCCCGCGCCCCCGGTCCTGCTCGACCGGCAGCGCACGCACCAGGTGCTGGTCAACCTCGCCTCGAACGCGGTCAAGTACGGGGCCGGCGAGCACGGACGCATCGCCCTGCGCGCGCGCATCGAGGGCGACGAGGTCGTCTTCGAGGTCGAGGACGAGGGCCCGGGTGTGCCGCCCGAGCTGTTCGAGAAGGTGTTCGAGTCCTACGCGCGCAGCGACGCGACCGGTGCGACGGGTTTCGGCATCGGGCTACCGCTGAGCCGACAGCTCGCCCGGGTCATGGGTGGCGACGTGACGCTGACCGCCGCCCCGCACGGCGGCGCCCTGGCGACGCTGACCCTGCCCGTCGCCCCGGGACCCGAAGGCGATGACGCGCGCCTCGAGCGCCTGTTGGTGGTGAGCGACTACGACCGCGTCGCGCGCCTCACGGGCGCCATCGCCCGCAGCGGCCTCTCGCGCAGCTGGTGCGTCGCCGAGGAGCGCGCCAGCGTCGAACGGCTCGTGGGGCAGCGCCGGTTCGACGCGCTGGTCTGGCGGAACCCGGCGTCGGCAGCGGAGGTGACCACCCGCTTCGACCCGCGCGACTGGGCCGCGAGCACGGTGCTGCCGCCGACGCTCGTCGTCGACGCCGACGCGGCGGCCGCCGATGGCACGACACCGTCGGGGGCCGGCACGTGGGTGGTCCAGGAGCGCACAGCGGCGCCCGGCCAGGCGCACCACGCGCTGCAGCGCGCGATCGCTGCAGCGGGGGGCGACCGTGGCTGACCTCGACGTCTCCGCGTTCCGCGTCGTCGTCGTCGACGATCAGGTCACCAACGTCGAGTTCCTGACGGCCCTGCTGGAGCGCGACGGGTTCCGGAACGTCGTCGGCGTCAGCGATCCCAGGCGCGCCCTCGACGCGGTCGTCGCCGAGGACGCCGACCTGGTGCTCCTCGACCTGATGATGCCGCACGTCGACGGCTACGAGGTCCTGCGCGGCCTGCGCCACGCATCGCCCGGCGATCGCTTCCTGCCCGTCCTGGTCATGACGGCCGACGCGACGCCCGAGGCCCGCCGCCGCGCCCTCGAGCTCGGCGCCACCGACTTCCTCACCAAGCCGGTCAACGTCCTCGAGGCGACGCTGCGGATCCGCAACCTGCTGCGCACCCGCCACCTGCAGCGCGAGTGCGACCGCCTCGAGCGCGCGCTGGCCGAGGCGCTCGGGCGTGGGGCGAGGGCACCCGACGACGCCGACGCGGACGGTCCCGTGCAGGTTCCGTAAGCGCCGACGTGCGCACCATGGGGCGCGATGAACACCTCCGTAGCCGCACGCCACCCGGGAACGCTCGCACCCAGCGTCCCCGCCGACAGAATCGTCATCGTCGACGACGAACCGATCATCGTCGACGCGCTGACCGGGGTGCTCCGGCAGGCCGGGTTCGACGACGTCGTCGGCCTGACGGACTCGCGGGACGCCCTGGACCTCATCGCCGAGATCGACGCCGACCTGGTGATCCTCGACCTGATGATGCCGCACGTGGACGGCTACCAGGTGCTCGCCGCCCTGCGTGCGCGCGAGGTGACCCGCGGCTACCTCCCGATCCTGGTGACGACCGCCGACACCTCGCCGGAGGCACGTGCGCTGGCGCTCGCTCTCGAGGCCACCGAGGTCCTCGTCAAGCCGGTGGGACCGCGCTACCTGGCACGCTTGGCGCGCGACCTCCTCGATCTGCGGCACGGGGCCCACCCGGCGTTGGCCAGCGGGGTCTAGCCCCAAACCCGTCCGAGCACGAACCCCAGCGCGGCCGACGCGACGCCCGCACCGAGCGCCGCGCCCAGTTCCAAGATCACCGATCCGCGCCGGCCGCCGCGCCACCCCGCCGTCGCCTCGACCATCCAGGTCGAGAAGGTGGTGAAGGCGCCGAGGAAGCCGGTGCCGACCACCTCGAGCCACGCCGTCGGGAGGCCGGGGAGGCCAACCCACAGCCCCAGGAGGAAGGCGCCGGCGAGGTTGACGGCGAGCGTCCCGACGCCACGGCGGGGCCAGCGCCGCCGGATCGCCGCGGCGACCCACGCGCGCGCGACCGCCCCGAGCGCCCCGGCGGCGACCAGCGGCACGAAGACCGCGAGCGTCACGCCCGGCCCCGGCCCAGCGACCAGCCGGCCGCGGCCGCGGCCCAGCCGACGGCCACGCTCGCCGCCGCGTACGCGAGCGCCACCCCGGGCCGCGGACCGACGAGCGCGGCCACGTCCAGCGCCAGTGCCGAGAAGGTGGTGAACGAACCCAGGAGGCCGGTGGCGAAGAAGGGCAGCTGCCACGGGGGACCGCCCGCACGCAGCTCCCAGCGGCCCACGAGCCAACCCAGCGCCAGCGCGCCGGCGACGTTGACCATGAACACGGTGGCCGGGAACCCGCCCGCCTGCGCCGGCAGCAGCCACACCAGCCCCGCGCGGGCGGCCGTCCCGACGGCCCCGCCCGCCGCGACGGCCCAGAGACCCGGCGGCGTGGCCGAGGACGCCCTGCTCACGCGAGCTCGGCCACCCCGAGCCGCCGCGCGTGGGCGTTCAGCTCCTCGACGGTCGCCTCCGGCAGCGTCACCCCGTGCGCGGCGGCGCGTTCGGCCGCGCGCGCCTCGGGTTCGCCGGGGTAGAGGATCTCGTCGACCCCGGCCGCCCGCGGCGTGGCCTTGAGCTCGCGGATGAGCGCCTCCATGTCGGCCTCGAACGCCGCCAGGGGCCGGCAGGCGGCGATGTCGATCGCGAGGGCGAGGTGACCGGCGCCGCTGCGGGCGTCGGCCCGGTACGGACCGACCACCGCGGCGCCGAAGGCGCCGCCGCTCAGGACGCCGGACAGCACGTCCATCGTCACGGCGATGGCGTACCCCTTGTGGCCCGCCATCGGCAGGATCGTCCCGGCGATGCCGACCGCGGGGTCGGTCGTCGCCCTCCCACGCTCGTCGATCGCCCACCCCTCGGGGATCGGCTCGCCGCGCTGCCGCGCCACGTAGAGCTTGCCGCGCGCCACGGCGGTGTTCGCGAGGTCGAGCATCATCGTGGGGTACGCGCCGGCCGGCGCGGCGATCGACCACGGGTTGGTGCCGACGCGCTTCTCGCGACCGCCCCAGGGGGCCATGGCCGGGCTGGCGTTGGTCGACAGGAAGCCGATGCAGCCGGCCTCGGCCGCCATGCGCGTGAAGTACATCGCGGTGCCGAAGTGCCCGGACGCGCGCACCGCCACGGCGCCGATCCCGTGCCGCTTCGCGCGCTCGATCGCGCTCCTCATCGCGCGCTGCGCCACCACCTGGCCCACGCCGTCGCGGCCGTCGAGCAGGGCGAGGCCGCCGGCGTCGGTGAGCCACTCGGGCGTCGTCACGGCCGCCATCGCGCCCGTCTCGATGCGCGCCCCGTACCAGAAGGTGCGCATGACCCCGTGCGACGCGTGGCCCCAGGCGTCCGCCTGCACCAGCGTGTCGGCGACCAGGGCCGCATCGGCGTCGGGCAAACCCAACGCCAGGTAGGCGTCGCGGGCGAAGGCGCGCAGCCGCTCGAGCGGGAAGGTGACGGTCACGCCGCCGGCTCCGGCGACGATCGCGGCGGGCGCGGGCCAGGGGCGGATGGCGGCGTCATGAGGGCCCCAGGCTACCGCGACGGCCCGTCGGCCGGCGCCGGCATCCTGATGGCGCAGGCGCGCCTGCTGCTGCTCATGGCGGTCGGCGTGCTGCTGCTGCGCGAGCGCGACCGCCTGCCCGCCAAGCTGACCGCCGCCGCCCTCATGCTCGCCGGCATCGGCGTCCTAGCGTCGTGCGCCGGCGCCTGACGCCGCGCCCGCGGGCGCCGGCGCCCGCC
>JAHYJQ010000258.1 GCA_019429025.1 Trueperaceae bacterium
TCCCATGGCCATCCGCGACTGGATCGACGTCGAGGCCCTGCCGTTCGAGACGCCGCTGCTCCTGGAGGACCCCCAACTGCGCTGGCTCCCGCGCGACTGGCCCGGCAACGAGCTGGGCATCGCGCTGTTAGCACATCGCCGCGTGCGCGACGACTTGCGGGTGCGCCTGCGTGAGGACGCAGGCTGGCTCGAGGCGCTCGTCGAGCGCGCGCCCGAGGTCGACGCCAACACGCCGCGCCGTTGCGAACTGGCGGTGATGGCCCGGATCGACGACGCCGCCGTCGGCGAGGCGCCGCTCGAGGAGGTGGCCGTGCGGGCGAACCTCACCGCCATCTCGATGCGGCTCATCGCGCTGGCCTGGCTGCCGTACGGGCCGGGCGGGCAGCTGTGGCGGTGAGACCGGGGTCAGCGCCGCGGCGACGCCGCGGTTCGTCGAAGACGGGCACCGTGCCTAGGTCGATCGCGTCGCGGGTGCCGCTCGGTGTAGCGTCAGGGGGGAGGCAGGCATGACCTACAAGACCGTTCTCATCCGGTCGGACGAGGGGTTCGCGGTGTCGGTGCCGGGGCTCCCGGGGTGCTGGTCCCAGGGTTCGACCGAGGCGGAAGCGCTGGCGAACATCCAAGACGCGATCCGGGACTACCTTGCCGCACGCGATGCGCTGACTCAGGGCTTGGAGGTTCGGGAGGTCGAGGTACCGGCGTAGGCATGCCCCGCATCGCCGGCGTCAACCACCGCGATGCGGTGCGCGCTCTCCAGCGGGCAGGCTTCCGCATCGTTCGCGAGAGCAAGCACATCGTGATGACCGACGGTTCGCGGATCATCACGGTGCCTAGGAACGATCCGATCAACGCGTACACCATGGCTGGGATCGTCCGTGACGCGGGGGCCTCATGGTTGAGGCTTTCCGGAGCCTGCTTTAGCGCTGCTGAGCGACGTAGGCTCGGGCCCCGCCTGGGCCTCTCCGATGCGAAGATGGTCCCATGGCCATCCGCGACTGGATCGACGTCGAGGCCCTGCCGTTCGAGACGCCGCTGCTCCTGGAGGACCCCCAACTGCGCTGGCTCCCGCGCGACTGGCCCGGCAACGAGCTGGGCATCGCGCTGCGCGCCCACCCCAGCGTGCGCGACTTCCTGCGGGTGCGCCTGCGTGAGGACGCAGGCTGGCTCGAGGCGCTCGTCGAGCGCGCGCCCGAGGTCGACGCCAACACGCCGCGCCGTTGCGAACTGGCGGTGATGGCCCGGATCGCCGACGCCGCCGTCGGCGAGGCGCCGCTCGAGGAGGTGGCCGTCCGGGCGAACCTCAACGCCATCTCGATGCGGCTCATCGCGCTGGCCTGGCTGCCGTACGGCTCGGGCGGGCAGCTGTGGCGGTGAGCGGATCGCGCCCCGAGGGTACCCGTGGCGGGAGCGGGGCGCCGAGGGGCGTCACCACGCGCCACGTCGAGCGGCACCGGATGGGTCGCGTGGGCTGGCTCCGCGCCGCCGTCCTCGGTGCCAACGACGGCATCGTCTCCACGGCCAGCCTGGTGATCGGGGTCGCCGCCGCGGGGGCCGCCAAGGAGGCCGTCTTGATCGCCGGGGTCGCCGGACTGGTGGCCGGTGCCATGTCGATGGCGGCAGGCGAGTACGTCTCGGTGAGCTCCCAGGCCGACACCGAGGGCGCGGACCTGCAGCGCGAGCGCTCGGAGCTGGCCGCCGACCCCGCCTTCGAGCGCGAGGAGCTGGCCGCCATCTACGTCGCGCGCGGTCTGACGCGAGAACTCGCGGACCAGGTCGCGTCGCAGCTCATGGACCGCGACGCGCTCGCTGCCCACGCCCGCGACGAACTCGGCATCGTCGCGTCGCAGCGTGCGCGGCCGGTGCAGGCCGCGTTCGCGTCGGCCGCCACCTTCGCCGTTGGCGCGGCCTCGCCGCTCCTGGTGGTGCTGCTGGCGCCACCTGCGGGCCTCCTGTGGGTCGTGGCGGGCAGTTCGCTCGTCCTCCTGGCGGCGCTCGGGGCCGTGGCGGCGCAGGCCGGCGGCGCCCCCGTCCTCAGGGCGACCGCGCGCGTGACCTTCTGGGGCGCGCTGGCGATGGCGGCCACGGCCGGGATCGGGGCGCTCTTCGGCGTCGTCGCCTAGCCACGTCGCTCGTGCAGGCGCCACGGGCGTCACGTGACCCGGCGGACGCGGACCCCTACCCGCTCGCGTCGATGCTCAGGCGCCGCTCAGCAGCGCGATCTCGTCGGCCGTGAGCTCGATGTCGAGGGATGCCACCGCATCGTCCAGCTGCTCGGTCCGCGTGACGCCGACGATGGGCGCCGTGACGACGGGGCGGCTCAACAGCCACGCCAGGGCGATGCGGGCGGGGGATACCCCGCGTTCGGTCGCGACCGCGGCGACGCGCTGCAGGACGTTGGGGTCCGGGGTGCCGTAGACGTTCACCGCACTGTCGTCGGTCTCGTAGCGGTGGCCCGCGGTTTCCCTCCCCGTGCCAGCGCGCGCGAGGAGGCCGCGGGCGAGGGGGCTGTAGGGGATCGACGCCATGCGTTGGTCGGCGAGCATGGGCAACAACTCCAGCTCGTCTTCACGGTGGAGCAGGTTGTAGTGGTTCTGCATGCTCACGAACGGTGTCCAGCCGTGGAGGATCGCGACGTGTTGTGCCTTGGCGAGTTGCCACGCTCGCAGGTTCGACGCTCCGAGGTAGCGCACCTTGCCGGCGCGCACGATGTCATCGAGCGCCTGCATGGTCTCCTCGATCGGCGTGTGAGGATCCCACCGATGGATCTGGTACAGGTCGATGTGATCGACGCCGAGCCGTCGCAGGGAGGCGTCGACGGAATCGAGGATGTGGCCCCGGGAGAGCCCGGCGTCGTTCGGTCCGGACCCCATCGGATGGAACACCTTGGTCGCGACGACGTAGTCCTCGCGTCGCGGAAAGACCTCCCGCAGCAGCTTGCCGGTCACGACCTCGCTGACGCCGATGGAGTACACGTCGGCCGTGTCGAAGAACGTGATCCCGGCGTCGGCCGCGGCGCGCACGTGTGTTCGGGTGGCCGCCTCGTCGAGGATCCACGGTCTCCACGCCGGATCGCCGTAGCTCATCATCCCGAGGCAGAGACGCGATACCCGAAGCCCCGTTCCACCCAACCTGACCGTCTGCATGCCGCTTCCTCCGTTCGCCCCGTGTCGTCCGGGGCCGGTGGCGCCGTTGACGCAGCCTACCGCCCTCCTCGCCCGTGCGCCGGCCGTCCGATGCCAAGATGGCCCCATGCCCGTGAGCGACTGGATCGACGTCGAGGCCCTGCCGTTCGAGACGCTGCTGCTCCTGGAGGACCCGCACCTGCACTGGCTCCCGCGCGACTGGCCCGGGAACGAGCTGGGCGTCGCGCTGCGTGCCCACCCCAGCGTGGGCGACTTCCTGCGGGTGCGCCTGCGGGGGGCGGGTGGCTGGCTCGAGGCGCTGGTCGAGGGGGCGCCAGAGGTCGACGCCGCGACCCTGCGCCGCTGCGAGGTCGCGGTCATGGCACGCATGGCCGACTGGCTCGTGTACGTGGTGCGCCCCGAGGCGTACGACGCGCAGCCGTTCCTGCGCTGGTCGGACGAGGAGCTGCTGGGACTGGTCGACCCGCGCGGCAAGGTCGTGCTGGACGTGGGTTCGGGCACGGGGCGGCTCCTGGAGCCCCTCATCGCCGACGCCGCGACGGTCTTCGCCGTCGAGCCGATCGCCCACCTGCGCGGCTACCTCAAGACGAAGTTCGCGGCCCACGCCGGCAAGCTCTTCGTCATCGATGGCCTCCTGACGGAGATCTCGCTGCCGGACGGCACCGCCGACGTCACCGTTGCCGGGCACGTGTACGGCGACGAACCCGAGCGCGAGATCGCCGAGCTCGAGCGCGTCACACGCCCGGGCGGGATCGTGATCCTGTGCCCCGGCACCAACGACGTCGACGACGACGGCCACCGCGCGTTGCTCGCCGCGGGCTACGCCTGGTCGACGTTCGAGGAGCCCGGCGACGGCCGCAAGCGCAAGTACTGGCGGACGCTCGGCGTCCCGCCCGAGCGCACGGTCGGCGTCCCGCCCGAGCGCACGGTCGGCGTCCCGCCCGAGCGCACCGTCGGCGCGGCGCCCGGCCCGCGCCCCGGAGGTGAACCACGACCATGACCGGACCGACGATCGAGTTCCCGCCGATGCCGTCTGCCGACCGCCGCCGCCTGCGCGCGTTCTTCGTCATCGCCTTCGCGTGGACCTGGCTGGCGTGGCTGCCCGCGCTGTGGCGCTCGGCCGCCACCGGGATCCCGCTGCCGACGATCGATCAGGGCCTGGGGGCGTGGGGCGCGCTGGCCGGCGCCGACCTCGCGCTCGCCGTGCTCTTCCAGCTGGCGGTCTACGGCCCGGCGGTCGCGGCGCTGGCGGTGCTGCTCGCCTCTGGCGATCGTGCGGCGCTCTCGGCGTGGGCCCGCTCGCTGGTGCGCCTGCG
>JAHYJQ010000259.1 GCA_019429025.1 Trueperaceae bacterium
CCCCACTGGACGGTCCAGTGGGCCAGCGAACTCACGCTCCCCGAGCCGGAGCGGCGGCTCTCCCCCGCCTCCGGCCCCCTCCCTCCGATCCACATCGCCATCGACGGCACCGACGCGCTCGTCATCTACGCCCCACCCAGGGAGTTCGACTACGGGTACCCCGGCAGCCCCGACGACTGCCAGAACCCCGACCCCGTGCCCGCCCACCAGCGGACCGGGTTCATCGAGTTCGACCTCGACGATGTCGACGTGGCCCGGCCGCCGGACGCCGAGGATTCCTACGACGAGGTCATCCAGGATGGCATCGTGCTCCTCCGCCTCCCGCTCGACCGGCTCACCGCCGGCACCACCGACGTCGCCGGGGTGAACCTCAGCGGCGGCGACGAGGAGTTCGCGTGGGGGCTGCGGGTCGGGCTGACGCTGACGTCGGAGGCGGGGACGCCTTGAGGACGCGCACGACCGCGCCGTTCACGAGACCCGCGACGGATTGCGATGCCGGAATCGGACCCGGCGCCGGCCAGCGACGGCCATTGCGCACGAGCCCGCGACCTCCTACCATTCGGGTCAGGAGGCGATGGCGATGACCAGAATCGGCGATGGCGATGCCGCCCCTGGGTCGAGGCACGACGCCACCCTCGCGCGCGCCACACCGCGCGACGCGAATCAACTGGTCGAACGGCTCCTGCGCTACGGCCTGCAAGGCCATGGTCGCCTGGAGGGAAGCCGGGCGTTCGCCGGCAAGTACGCTTCGAACCCGAGGTATGCGGACGACGAAGCGCGCGTGCGCGCCCTGATCCGATCCCACACGCTCATGAACTTCGGCACCGGGTTCGTCACCGGCCTCGGCGGGCTCGTCACCTTCCCCGTCGCGATCCCGGCCGCCATGACGGCGTCCTGGGTGATCCACACGCGGCTCTCGGGCGCGATCGCGACCCTGCATGGGCACGACATCGACGACGAGCGCGTCCAGACCTTCGTCATGCTCACCCTGCTCGGCGACTCCGGGAAGAACGTCCTCCGCAACGCCGGCATCACCGTCGCCAACCGGATCGCACTGCGCAGCGTCGAGGCGATCCCCGCGCGACTGATCAACGAGATCAACAAGCGCGTCGGCATGCGCCTGATCACGAAGGCCGGCGAACGCGGCGTGGTCAACCTGACGAAGGCCGTGCCGGTCGCCGGTGGCGTCGTGGGCGGCGGGATCGACGCGCTGTACTGCAACGCGGTCGGCAGGCGCGCTCATGCGGTGTTCCGGCCCGAGACGCCGGTCGCCCGGTGACGGCAGCGAACGGCGACCTCCGCGTCGGCTTCCGCACGGGGTCGGCCTGTGCTTCAATCCGCGCCGATGCCACCCATCCGGATGAGCCGAATCGCCTCGGCGACGTACGGATCCTCGTCCTCTGAGTCATCGCGCCAGTCGACGGTCATGACGCTGTCGGGAATGAGGCCACTCTGCCGCAGCCTCGTCCCGTCGACCAAGGCGAGTTCGGCGTAAGGCACGTCGACCCGCGAGCCATCCGGCAGCAGCTCGGGCGCGTACAGCCTCCACGTGCTGTGCACCGGCTGGCCGACGATCTGGGCGCGCTTGCGCGCCTGCAGCGCTGCGGCGAACATGCCCTGGAAGCCGTCCGTGGCGACGTCGACGAGGATGACGAGCGCAACGCCTTCGAGGCGCTCGGGCTGCGGTGCGATGACGACCGGGACGCGCGCCGAGCGTTCGACCACGTACAGGGCCGTGCCGTCCGCGAACGGGCCGCCGAGGCTCTCCAGCGCACGCAGGGCCTGCTCGTTCTGACCAATCACGCCGCGCAGATCGAGGATGAGTCCATCCAGGGGATCGCTCGAACTGAAGGCGCCCATGTCGTCCAGCGCGGCTCGGATCAGGTCAGACTGCCCCGGTGCGGCGAGGTTCCCGGGCCAGAGGTACCCGATCCCGGGCTCATCGAGCCGCACGGCCCGTGGCGGCGCGATCGGTTCGATCGGAGCGCGCGTGATCGTGACCCGCCGCGCGGGCCGCCCCGGCGCCGTGACGGTGAGGGTGACGTCGGTTCCCGTAGGGCCGCGGATGTCGTTCGGATGGGGGCACGTGCTGCGCTCATCGACGCCGAGGATGCGGTCACCACGAGCCAACCCCGCGGCTTCCGCCGGCGAGCCTGGGTAGACGTGGTTGATCCCGAGCACGTGCCCGTCCGCCAGGATGCTGATGAAGATGCCGACACCCGTGAAGGAGGCACGCGCCAACTCCTGCCGAAGCTCCTCCGGGGTCCAGTAGTACGCGTCCACCCACGCGAGCATCTCCTCGAGGAGCGAAACCACCTCGTGGTCGTAGCGGGCCGACGCGATCCGAGACGCGTAAGCCTGGCGCAACTCGTCGAGGTCGACCCCATCGAACGCCGGATCGACGTGGAGCCGTTCGACCCACTCCAGGACGTCATCGATGAGCTGACGCCGCTGGGCCTCGCCGAGGAGCGTGGTGGGCTCCTGCGCCGCATCGAACGCTCGCCAGGGTGCACACGGGACGCGTACCGACTCCTGCGCCGGGGAGACGCCGACGAGCAGCGCCAGGGTGAGGAGCATCGCCGCGATCTTCATGGCTCCTCCATTCCTTGTCTCGTGCTCGCACGACGCGGGAAAAAAGCAGTCTAGCACGGGTAAGGAGAATGCTTCAGCCATGGACGTTCGCATGAATCTGCAGGGACGTGATGACATCTCAGAGTCGAGCGCCGATTCGCCGACGTCTTCGCGCCCCAGTCAATGGCCATGACGCCTTTGGCTCGTGTTCTTCTGGAATGTCATGCGCTTGGGAGCGAAACGCCTCGGATCTTGATCACGTCGTCGTCGAAGGTATTGCGGCCAGGTCCATGCGTCAACGCCCGCTGTGTTGGGCTCTTGCCGGCGGGGGGAGGACCAGCGTCGGGATGCTCATTTGGGTCCAGTCGGCGTTGCCCGCCCGCTTGGCGCACGTCGGCTCGCTGAAGCGGAGACCCGAAGACGCCATCCACCTCACCCCTCCGTCCACCGCAACACCAGCCGCCGCGCGAACCCCCCACGCTCCTCCCGCCGCCGCGCCTGCAGCGCCCGCACCGCGTCGCGATCGAGGCCGTTCGCCTCGAGGACGGCGTCGATCACCTCATAGAGGTCCGCCAGCTCGCGCGCCAGCGCGTCGGCGTCGGCGGCGTCGGCGGCCTCCCCCGCCTCCTCGCGCAGCTTCGCGAGCAGCGCCGCCCGGAAGGCCTCGCCGTCGAGCGGCGCGACCTCGTAGCGCAGGCCCTCCGCCTCGAGGATCTCGGGGATGCGATCGCGGATGAGCTTGTCGTAGGTCGTGCGCACGCCCGTCCTCCTTCAGAAGCGCGCCAGGTTGCGCGCGGTCGCGATGCTCTCGATCAGGCCCGCCACCGAACGCGCCACCCGCGGCGGGTCGGCGTCGGCGTGGGCGAAGCGCAGGGCGACGTCGTCGCGCAGCGAGCGAAGCAGCGCGATCTTGTAGCTCGTCTGCTTGCCGTCGTGCCGCAGGATCGTGGCGATGGCGCGGTGGCTCACGTTGGCAGGCAGTGTACGGCGGCGGCCGAGCGTGGCTGGGCTTCGGCCGGGGGACACGCCCCCACCCGTCCCCCGGACGCAAGACTCGTAGGTATGGAGCACACCCACCATATTGGCTATCTTGGGCATAATGGCTATGAGGAGGCCGACATGCCCAAGCAGGTCACCATCGCCGAGGCACGCGACCAGCTCTCGGCGCACGTTCGCAGCGCCGAGCACGGCATGCCAGTGGTCATCACCCGGCGCGGGCGCGCCGTCGCCGCGATCGTCGCCGCGGAGGAGTTCGAGCGGCTCGAGCGCCTGCGCGCGGCGGGGCCGCAGGCCGGACTCGCCGGCCTCGCGGGCGGCTGGCCAGGCTCCGAGGACCTCGTCAGCGAGCTCGACGCCCTGCACCGCAGCCTGCCGCGCCCGTCCCCGGACCTAGGCTGAACCGTGGCCTTCCTCTTCGACACCGACGCGATCAGCGAGACCCTGAGGCCCCGCCCCGACCCGGCCTACATCGCGTGGCTCGGCAACGTCGCACGTGACGACCAGTTCGCCAGCGCGGTCACCGTGGGCGAACTGTTCTACGGCGCCTACCGCACGGCGGCCGGCGGTCGCCACGTGGCGATGATCGAAGACCGCGTCCTGCCCGCCGTGACGGTCCTGCCGTACGACGCGGCCGTCGCCCAGGTCTACGGCCGCCTCGCCGCGGCCCTCACGGACCAGGGCACACGCCTGGCCGACGCTGACCTGCAGATCGCGGCTACCGCCCTTCACCACGACCTCGAGCTCGTCACCGGCAACCTGCGGCACTTCGGGCGTATCCCCGGGCTGCGAATCCGGCCGCTGCGCGGCGGATCCTGAGCGACGATCGCCCAAGGTCCGTAGGCAACGGCCCACCGCGCGAACGCGTCGTGCTGCGACACGATCCATGCT
>JAHYJQ010000260.1 GCA_019429025.1 Trueperaceae bacterium
TGCCGGGCGGCGTGGCGCAGGCCGGCGTCGTGCCGGGCGAGCCGCCCCTGCCGGCGTCGGCGGCGGAGCCGTTCGCGGCGGCGCTGGCGGCGGCCGAGGCCGCCGTGGCGAGCCCGCCGCCGCGTCATCCGGACGCCCCGGCGTGGCGCACCGCGCTGGCGACCGCCCGCGCGGCGGTCGAGGCGGCCCCCGACCACCCGGCCACGCGGCGGCTCCTCTTCCGGGTCTACGCCCTGGCGGGCTGGTGGGTCCGCGCGGTGGAGGCCGCCGAGGAGCTGCGCGACGTCGCCCGAGCGAGCGACCCGCCGCTCGACGACCCCTGGGCCGACGCCGTGCCCATCGTGCCCGACGGCCCCAGCACCCTGGAGCTGGTCGGGCGCGGGTACGCCGAGCTGGGTTTCGCCCGCTACCAGGTGGGCGCGCTCGACCAGGCGCTGCTCGCCTACGAGCGCTACTTGACGGCCTTCCCGGACGAGCCGGACGCCCTGCGCTGGATCGGCCGCATCCGCCTGGAGCTCGACGATCCCCAAGGCGCGCTGGGGTACTGGGAGCGGCTCGTCCTGCTGCGGCCCGACGACGAGGCGGCGCGGCACTTCCTCACCGCCGCCCGGCTCGGGGTGCTGGTGGGTCCGGCGGCGAGCCGGGCGTTCCAGCAGGGCCTGGCGCGCTACGAGGCCGGCGACCTGGCCGCCGCCGCCGAGGGGTTCGGGGCCGCGCTCGAGGCGGCGCCGTCGTTCGCCGACGCGCACGCCTGGGCCGGCCGCGTGGCGCTGGAGGACGAGCGACCGGCCGCCGCCGCCGGGCACTACCAGCAAGCGCTCGCGCTGCGGCCCGAGGACGCGGGCCTGGCGTACTTCCTGCGGATCGCCGAGACCCAGCGCGAGCACGGGGTGACGGCGGGCCGCGCGTTCTTCGACGGCCTGAACGCGTACGAATCGGGCGCGCTGGAGCGGGCCGGCGAGGCCTTCGAGCTGGCGGTGGCCGCCGCCGCCGGGTTCGGCGAGGCCTGGGCGTGGCTGGGCCGCGTGCGCCAGGAGCAGGGCCGCTTCGCGGCCGCCGAGGAGGCCTGGGCCAGGGTCCTGGCGCTCGACCCGGGCGACGAGCGAGCGCGTGGCTTCCTCAACCTGGCGCGCGAGCAGCGCGCCTACGTGGACGACGGGCGGGGCGGGAGCGCGGCGGCGGCCGCGGCCTTCGCCGCTGGGGTGGCCGCGTTCGAGCGGGCGGAGCTGGTCACCGCCGCCGCCCGCTTCCGCGAGGTGGTCTCGCTCGACCCGGCCTCGGCGCTGGGGTGGACCTGGCTGGGCCGGGTGGCGTTCACGCAGCGCGATTTCGCCCTGGCGGCCGACGCCTACGGGCGGGCGCACGAGCTCGATCCGGAGGACGACGACGTCGCGTGGTTCGCCGCGGAGGCGGCGGCCCGTGCGGTGGACGAGGCCGCCGCCGAGCGGGGCGAGGGCGCCGACGAGGGCGGTGGGGCCGGGGATCCGCCGTGACGGCGGGATCGGGCGGTCAGGTGCGCACCGTCGCGCTGCGGGTGGCCGGGCTCGCGCTGCTGCTGCTCCTGGCCCTGGTGGGGGCGCTGACGTACAACGTCCTCGACCGGGTCCCCGACACGACGCTCTTCCTGGTTCGCGACGACGGCAACGCGATGACCCTGGAACCCGTGTACCGCAGGCTGCGACCGAGGGACCCGCTGGCCGCCGCCGAGGCCACGGTGGCGGCGTTGGCGCGCGGCCCGACGGCGGACGAGGCGGCGCGCGGCCTGGGGAGCGAGGTCCCGGCGGGGACGGTGGTCCGCGCCGCGCGCTGGCGCGACGACGTCCTGGTGCTCGACCTCAGCGGCGGCGTCGTGGCGGGGGGCGGCAGCGCCTCGATCGTGGGTCGCCTGGCGCAGCTGACCTACAGCCTGACGCAGCCGAGCGCGGTCGACGCGGTCGAGTTGTGGGTCGACGGCCAGCTGCTGGCCGCGTGGGGCGGCGAGGGCGTCATGGCGAGTTGGCCGTGGCGCCGTCCCGAAGGTGGCCTGCCGCGATGGTGACGGGGGCGCGCGTCCGCGGGGGCCGGCGGGTCGTGCTGCTCCTCGCCGCGCTGTGGCTGGGGTGGGCGGCGGCCCAGCCGGCGGTCGACGCCTGGCCGCGCCCTGCCGAGCGCCCCCTCGTGGGCGAGCCGGCGTGGCTCCACCCGGAGGGCCGCGAGCGCCTGCTGCAGGAGCTGGTGGCGTTGTTCCGGACGCACTACTGGGACGCCGATCACGTCGACTGGGCCGACTGGGGCGCCCGCCACCGCGAGGCGGTCGTCGCGGCCGAGGATCGCGGCGCGCTCGACGCCGTTTTCGGCCGCATGGTGCGCGAGCTGGGCGACGACCACTCCTCGTGGCTGGGGCTCCCGGGCGGGAGCGAGGCCGGCGAACGCGAGATCACCCCGACGCCGCGCCTCGGGGTGCAGCTGTCGTACGTCGACGGGCGGGGCCTGGTCGTCGAGCGGGTGTACCCGGGGACGCCGGCGGCGGCGGTGGATCTCCGCCGCGCCGACGTCATCACCGCGGTCGGCGACCGCGACCTGCGTTCGGCCGGCAGCCTGTTCGAGGCCAACGCCGCCCTGGCCGCGGCGCTCGGCGATGGGTCCGCGGCCCTGCGCGTCGAGCGCGGCCGGATGGCGTTCGACGTCGAGGTCGCCGCCTCGACGCTCGCCTGGGGCGAGGTCGCGACGCGGCCCTACGCCGTCATGTTGGGGGAGGACGTCGGCTACCTGCACGTGCCGACCTTCAACGAGGCCGGCGTCGGGCTGGCGGTCCACCGGGCGCTGCGGGGCCTGGCGGCGGACGGCGCCCGATCGCTCGTCATCGACCTGCGCGGCAACCTCGGGGGGCGCCTCGTCGAGGCCGGGCTGGTCGCGGGCGCCTTCTTGGAGGGGCCATGGGCGCAGGCCACGGCGCGCGGCGAGCTCGCCTGGTCGGCCACCTACGAGGTGGGGCCGGCGCCGAACGGCGGCCTGCAGGCCGTGTCGCGGCTCGTGCAGCCCGACGGCGCCGTCGTCGGCGAGGCGCGCGTCGACGAGCCGGCGGCGTTCGCGGGGCCCGTCGTGGTCATCGTGGGTTCGGAGACCGCCAGCGCCGGCGAGATCGTGGCGGGCGCGTTGCTGGCCGCCGGGCGCGCCCGGGCGGTCGGCGAGAGGACGCAGGGCAACGTCGAGGCGGTGCGCGCCTACGCGCTCTCGGACGGCTCTCGCGTGCTGGTGGCCGTCGCGCGGGTCGAGGGGAGCGACGGGGCCGCGCTGGAGGCCGGCGTGACGCCGGAGGTCACGGCGCGGGCGTCGGTGCTCGACCTGGCGCGCGGCGTCGATCCGCCGGTGGCCGAGGCCCTGCGGCTCCTGGGTGGCCTGCCGTTCACGCCGGGTCGCTGGTTCTGAGGTCGCCGCGCGGCCGACCGTGGCGGGCGCCGGGGGACGCTGCGGGGCGCTGCCGGCGCCGTGCGACGCGGCGGGCGCGGGGGGACGCCGCGGGCTCGGCGGGACGCTGCGGGACGCTGCGCACCCTCATCGGGGGCCGTGATACACTCTGCGACGCTGCGTCGAGCACTCGACGCGGGCACGAAGAACGACGCGGACGTCGTAACGCCGCGTCGTGGGTGGTGCGCCCGACAGGACTCGAACCTGTGGCCTTTCGCTCCGGAGGCGAACGCTCTATCCGACTGAGCTACGGGCGCGCGACAAGGGAACGGCGGTCGACGCCGATCCGAACGTGCAACCGCCAACCTAGCACCGCCCCTGGAGGACGTCAACACCCATGAAGCTCAGCCGCCGCGCCAACACGATCATCCTCTGGTTCGTCTCCATCGGCCTTCTCGCCGGGATGGTCATCACCTTCACGCCCTCCCTCGGACTCGGCTTCGGTGGCGGCGCCAACCAAGCCGGCGCCGTGGCCCTGCAGGTCAACGGCGAGCCGATCCGCGAGCTCGCCGTGGCCCAGGCGCGCTCGAACCCGCTCTTCCTGTCGGTCACCGAAGGCGAGGTCGGCGAAGACCTCGAGCTCCTGCTGGTCGACGCGCTGATCCGCCAGGAGGTCGTGCGCCAGGAGAGCGCCCGCCAGCGCGTCTCGGACGCCGACGTGCGCCGCGCCGTCGACGAGTTCCGCACCACGCGGGGCATCGCCGGCCGCGCCAACGACGCCGCGTACCTCGACCTGCTCGCCCGCTCCGGCTTCACCGACGAGACGTTCCGCGTCTACCTGCGGCAGCAGCTCCAGGAGGAGGCGTGGGAGGCCACCGTCATCGACGGCGTCGAGGTCGGCGACGAGGAGGTCCGGGCCTACTTCGAGGGCAACCGCGACCGCTACGTCAGCGAGGAGCGCATCGAGGCGCGACACATCGTGACCGAGGACCGCGCGACCGCCGACGAGGCCCGCGCGCGCCTGCTGGCCGGCGAACCGGCCGGCGTCGTGGCGCGCG
>JAHYJQ010000261.1 GCA_019429025.1 Trueperaceae bacterium
CGTTCGGGTCCCAGTTCCCCAGCATCGTGACCTGCCGGTTGTCCCCCGCGTTGATGCGCATCGCGAACTCGCCAGCGAGGTTCGTCACCCCGTCGAGCTCGTCCAGCGCGATCGAGTCCGACCCGTCCTTCGAGAACAGCACCATGGCGATGGCCCAGCGATACGACGGATCCAGCGCGTAGGTCGTCTGGAGCAGGTCGTCCACGCCATCGAACGCGAGCGCCGGGCCGTCGGCATCGAGCGTCGGCTTCTTCGAGGTCGTGGCCTGAACCAGGTCGATGCCCCCGAGCACGTCGTCGAAGAACCCAACCGGGTCGTCGGCGCCAGCATGGATCGTCGCGCCCGAGTCGGTGAACTGACGCCCGCCAGAGATCGGCCAGCGAGCCCTGAGTCCCGGGATCGACCAGGGGCCGTACTCCCGGCGAGCCCTGGAGTAGGGTCGGTGCAGCGGAGTGGGAAGGCGCGTCATGGCCGCCCCCTACGGCAGGAACGCGACGCGCACCGTGCCGCCGATCGCCTCGATCCTGTGGCAGGGCCACGCGATATCGCTGGCGACGTTGGGCTGGAGCGTGATGTCGGCCTGGAAGTTGGTGTCGTGAGCCACGGCTCCGATCGTATCGACCGGCGACCACCGCAGCGTGGCGCCAGAGCCGAGCTTCACGGCCATGCGCCCTACGCCCATGGTCGGCACCGTCAGGGCGTCTCCGTCGGAGAGCTGGTAGACGACGCCTTCATACAGGCTCCGCACGACATCGTCCCCACCGATCGGACCGCCGCCAAGATACTGGATAGTCACTGAGGCCTCCTCACCACCGGAACGTGGATTCCGCTACTGTCGACTGAATAGGCGGCCCGAGCAGTCCCGCCACGATGATCTGGGCGAGCGAGTCGACGGCGAGGCGCACGCCGTTGATCGTGGCGTAGGTCACGATCTGGCGGCCCCGAGACTCGGACCTGATGTCGCCGCTGCCCGACGCCAGGCGCACCTGGAGGTTGACCTGGCGCGCCACGGCCAGCTTCGCCTTCTCGATGTCGTCGCCCTCCAGCGTCACGCCCGCGAGGCCCAGGACCTGCTCGGCGGCCAGGACCTCGTTGGCCAGCCGCCCAGCATCCAGGGCCTGAGCCTCGGCGGAGAGGCCGTGCTCGGTCGCGTCGGGCGTGTACGTCGCAGCCACGGCCCGTTACCGGCGCCGGCGGGGCTTCGCGGGGGCCTTGGGCTCTTCGGCCGGGGGTGCGTCCTCCGGCTCCTCAGCGGGGGCTTCGGGCTCCTGGGTCACATCGACGGGGATCTTGGGCTCGGACTCGATCCCCGCACCGTCCAGCTCGGCGAGATCGCTCTCGGTGAGCAGCTCGCGGGGGAGCTCGGCCAGAGGGATCGCCTCGCCGTGCGCATCGTGGTACCCGTGGCCGCTCGCGTTGCGGTAGAGGCCGCCGGGTCGGGTCGTCTTGTCCATAATGCTCTCCGTTCGAGTCGTCACCATCTCGAAGCTCCGTCATGGGTGGGTACGGAGAGGGGGCGGGCCCAGGCAGGGCCCAGGCCCACCCCCGGTCGCTACTCCGGTCCCTCGGATCAGCTGGTGATCGTCGGGTCGGCCCAGGTCGTGTCGTTGATGTACAGGATCGCGCCGTTGGTCCGGGTCCAGACGCCGAACCCGAAGACGGACTCCATGTACCGGGTGAGCAGCGGGTGCGTCGGGATCTCCCCGGCGAGGCGGAGCCCACGGAGCGTCGCCTGGGGCCGCTCGCGCATCACGAGCGGCTTGGCCATCGAGCCCGCGTCCCAGCAGAGCCAGTAGTTCGCGATGCCCCAGGGCTTCACCCACACCTCGACGCCCTCGAACAGACCGATGGGCCGGTTGTCCACGGGCAGGGTGTCGACCTGCTTCTTCGGGTCGCTGGCGGTGCTGCTCGGGTTCAGGCGCACGTCCACGTAGGCCTTGAAGCTGGTGAGAGCCTTCATGGTCGCTTCGTCCGCCTGGTTGATGACGATGCGGACGTCGGCCGAGTGCCCGTGCTCCACGACCTTCGTGATGAGCGCGGTCACGTCGCTGTTGGCCAGCGTGCTGGCCCGGGCGATGTAGTGGGTGTGCGTGGTGCCGTCAAAGCTCTCCCCGTTCGGGCCCGGGGGGATCGCAGCGGAGTCGGCGTTGAGGAGACGCTTCACTGCGAGCGTCGTCTTCGTGGCGGCGTAGTCCACGAAGCTGAAGTTCGCCGAGAGGAACAGCGCCTTCTTGATCTCACGCCGCACGGCGTTCAGGTGCGCCTTCTCTGCGATGTCCGCCGTGAGCGCGACGTCCTGCACCGAGGCGATGTCGAGATAGTCGCGGGTCCAGCCGATGGGGAACTGGTACTTCCGCATGGGGAAGCCCACGGTGTCCCCGGGCAGGTCCTTCTGCGTCGGGCCGCGGCCGAACTCGTCGACCTCGATCATCTGCCCGTCGACGCCCGTCCCGTAGATGCGGACCAGGTCGGAGCTGGCCAGGGCGAGGTCGCCCACCATCTCCTCCATCTGCGCGTTGTGCGCCGCGAGGTCGTTCTGGATCACCTGGGTGAGCGTGTCCATCCCGAAGTCGTGGACGCTGACGTTCTCGAACCTGTTCTCGCGGAGATCCGCGAGGCTGTAGGTTCCGGTCTGGCGTGCCATGGATCCTCCTTCCGAGGCTGTGGCGTGTCAGTGGGTGGTGTTGAGCCCGCCTGCCTCAGGCGAAGGCCAGGACCTTGAACTTCGTGTTCACGGTCACGGTGAGAACGATGTTCGTGGTGGTGTGCGTGCCCTCCGCGACGTCGAAGGCGCCGGTGTCGGGCGTGCCGGGGTGCTCCGTGAGCGCGACCATCACGTGGGTGGGGACGACCCCGAGCCCGTGCGCCACGTTCTGCGCGGAGCCCGTGGCGGTCGTCTCGGCGGAGACGAACATGGCCGCGCCTGCCGCGGTGGCCTTGGAGAGCGGGCCGGTGCGGGTCACGATGATGTCGGTGTCGGAGATGACCATCGCGCAGCCGGCCCAGTCGCCGACCGTGGCCGCGTCGTCCAGCCGGCCCTTCGTGGCGCCAGCGTAGAGCACGGTGCCGATGGTGAGGCCGGAGCCGTAGTGGAACCGCGTGCCGAGCCCGTACAGCGTCACCGGGTTGCCCACGGCCGCGGACTCGGCCGCGAACCCGTCGACTCGCGAGGCCTCGTTGGCTGCGGTGGCGTTGGTCATGTAGACCAGCCCGTCCGATGCCTTGACGTAGCAGGGAGCGGCGCGGTCGATGGCCTCGCCGGCGATCTTCCCGGAGATCTGAGGCGCGAACTGCGCCGTGCTCGCGTCCGGGCTCGCGGTGGTGGACCTGGTGATGAGCGACATCTGCTACTCCTTGTCCGAATTCGGATGACGGGTCACAGGCTCGAATACCTGCGGTCCCTTCGCTTGCTCTCGATGACCTTGTCGACGGCGAGCGCGCCCTTCGGGGCAGGCTTCCCGTCTCCACGCTGGCGGATCATGCGCCGCTGCTCCTGGGGGGTCTGCTCCTGCTCCTCCTCCTCGCCGTCGTCCTTGGACTCCAGCGCCGGCAGGAACCCCTTCCAGCTCTTCTCGGCGTACTCCGTCAGCTTCTGCGGCGTCGCGCCCTGCTCGCCGGCGGTGACGTAGGCGACCTGCGCCTTCTCGCCTTCCACCGTCTCCTCGCGCAGCTCGAAGCGGAGCTTCTCCGCACCGGGCATCCTCGACAAGACCTCGGCCTTCCAGCCGTGGGCGGCCGCGGCGTCCGCGACGCTCTTGGCCCACTTGGCCGTAGTGACCTCGGTCTCGAGCTCGGCCTTGCGCTCCACTGCTTTCTTCAGGTCCTCGGGCTTCCCGAGCGCCTGGTACTCCTTCCACGCGGTCGCCTGGGTGGCATCGAGGATCAGGCCGCCGTCGGGCACCTTAGCAGCGCCCTCGAGCTTCGTCTTCATGTCGCGGAGCTGCTCGCGCTGGTTGAAGTTGTCCTTCAGCAGCTCGGCCAGTGCCGCCTTGTCGCCCTTGGCGGCAAGCAGCCTCTCCACCGTCGCCTCGATCTCGGCGCGGGAGCCTGCCCCGCTGCCGCCCTTGCCCTCCTCCTCCTGGAGCATGTGCTCACCACCTTGGTTGAGCGTGGAGCCCGACCCCAGGACCTTCCCGGAACCAGGTATAACGCGAAACGGCCCCCGCCCCGGATCATTCCGAGGTGAGGGCCGTATCGGGCCGTCGGGCCGGTTCGGCTCGGCGGGGCGTTCCCGCGTTGCCTATGTTCGACGAGAGAATACTATACGAGCACGTTTCGCTCCGTCAAGGCTCTTCGCGCTCGAGCAGGATCGGTCGACGCGGCGGCCGGGGCGGCGGGCCCGGCCGCGGAACACGAACACGTACACCCAGGCGCCGGCGGGTGCGTGCGGCAACGGGGCTTCCACGTGGAACGCCC
>JAHYJQ010000262.1 GCA_019429025.1 Trueperaceae bacterium
GGCCCTCGACGGGGTCCCGCGGAACGCTGGGGCGCGCTCGAGGGCCGCCAGGCGGCCGTCGATGCGGTGGTGGCCGAGGCGCTCGCGGCCGCGCTCCGCGACCTGCGGGACGGTGACGGTGCGGCGGGCGTCGCCGTGCCCCCCGGCGGCGCCCCCAGCAAGGTCCCCGACGACCCCCCCGGCGGAGCCTGCTAGGCTCGCGCCATGATCCGCGCCGTCTACCCCGGCAGCTTCGACCCCCTCCACAACGGCCATCTCGACGTCATCAAGCGCTCGGCCCGCATCTTCGACCACCTGACCGTGGCCGTGCTGCACAACCCGCTGAAGCCGACCACGCTGTTCGACATCGAGGAGCGGCTGGCGATCGTGCGTGAGGCCATCGACGGCCTGCCGAACGTCGAGGTCGCGACGTTCCAGGGACTGTTGGTCGACTTCTGTCGGCAGTCGGGCGCGCGGGTGATCGTCCGCGGCCTGCGCGCGATCTCCGACTACGAGGCCGAGCTGCAGGTGGCCCACCTCAACCGGCAGATGAACCCGGCGGTCGAGACGCTGTTCGTCATGACCGCGACCCGCTGGTCGTTCGTGTCGAGCACCCGCATCAAGGAGATCGCCCAGCTCGGCGCCGACGTCGGCAAGCTGGTGCCCAAGGCGTCGTTGGATCGCCTGGAGGCACGCTTCGGACCGGCGCGGGTGTAGACTCTCGCGTTCGGCTCGTGGCCGGTTGGGCGCGTCCCGCCGAGTGCCCGAGCCGCGAGAGGACCCATCATGGCGCACCTGTTGCGCGGCGTGGCCGCGGGGGGGACCCTGCGCGTCATCGCCGCCGATACCACCGACCTGGTCGCGGAGGCGCTCGCGCGCCACGCTGCGGCGATGACCGCGGGCGCGGCCCTCGGCCGCACGCTGACGGCGTCCCTGCTGCTCTCCCACGTGCTGCTCAAGGACCACCGCGACCGGGTCACCGTCAAGATCGACGGTGGCGGCCCGCTCGGCGGCGTCATCGCCGACGCCGGCCTCGACGGCACCGTGCGCGGCTACGCGAGGGTGCCCCAGGTCGAGCTGCCGCCCCGTGCAGACGGGAAGCTCGACGTCGGCGGCGCCGTCGGCCGCGGCGGGCACATCGAGATCATCCGCTCCCACGCGCCCTACGGCGACCCCTACGCCTCGAGCGTCGAGCTGGCGTCGGGCGAGATCGCCGAGGACGTCGCGACGTTCCTGGCCCGCTCCGAGCAGATCGCCTCGGCGGTGCTCCTGGGTGTGAGCTTCGACGACGCCACGGGCGGGGCGAACGGCGCAGCGGCCGCGACACGCGTGCGGCGCGCCGGCGGCGTCATCCTGCAGGCGCTCCCTGGCGCCGAGGAGGCCGCGCTCACGCTGCTCGAGGCCAACGTGCGCGCGTTCGGCCAGCTGACCGACGCCCTCGCCCGGCAGGACCTGCTGCAGGTGATGGAGGAGCTGACCTGGGGCCTCGACCTGGAGCTGCTCACCCAGCAGGCGCTGCCGCTCGCGTTCCGTTGCCGCTGCAGCGACGAGAAGGCGCTGGCCGCCGTCGCGTACCTCACGCCCGGCGAGCGCGCGGAACTGGTGGCGGAGGCTGGCGGGGCCGAGGTGGTCTGCCACTGGTGCGGCGAGGCGCGCTTCGTCGACGGCGAGGCGATGGCCACGCTGAGCGGGTACGAGGTGCGTTGCCCCGACTGCGGCGCCCTGTGGTACCGCGAGGGCGTGACCACCATGGTGCGCGACGAGGAGCGCTGCGCCTGTGGCCGGAGGGTGGCGCTGACCGCCTGACGGCGGCGGCGACGGCCGTGCGCCTCGGACCCGGGACGCTCGTCGCGCTGGCGCTGCTGGTGGTGTTCTGGGCCTCCGCGTTCCCCGCGATCAAGCTCGGGCTCGAGGGCCTGGGCCCGGCGCACCTGACGCTGGCGCGCCAGCTGGTGGCGTCACTGACGTTCGTGCCGTTCCTCCTGGCGTTCCGGGCGCGCCGGTGGCCGGCCTGGCGCGACGCCCCCAAGTTCCTCGGGCTCGGCGTGGTCGGCATCGCCACCTACCACCTGGCGCTCAACTTCGGCGAGGTGCACGTCTCGGCCGGCGCGAGCAGCCTGATCATCGCGACCGCGCCGGCCCTGACGGCGCTGATCGCCTGGTGGCTGACCGGCGACCGGCTGCCGGCGCTCGGTTGGTGGGGCACGGCGATCGCCTTCGCGGGCGTGGCGCTGATCGTCCTCGGCGACGGCGCCGTCGGCGTCGTCCACCCGGCCGCCGGGCTCATCCTCGTGTCGGCCCTGGCGACCGCCTTCTTCGCGGTGCTCCAGCGACCCTTCCTGCAGCGCTACCGCCCGCTCGAGGTGACCGCCTACGTCACGTGGGGCGGCACGCTGCCGCTGCTGGCGTTCCTCCCCGGGTTGCCGCAGGCGCTCGCGGGCGCGGGAAGCGGCCCGCTGCTGGCGACGCTGCACCTGGGGGTCGTGCCGTCGGCGATCGCCTACACGCTGTTCGCCGTCGCGCTGCAGCGCGCGCCGGCGCCCATCGTCACGTCGTTCCTCTACCTCATCCCGGTGGTGGCGCTGCTGCTGTCGTGGTGGTGGTTGGGCGAGGTGCCCAGCGTGCTCACGCTGATCGGCGGCGCCGTGGCCGTGGCCGGGCTGGTGCTGGTCCAGCGCTCGCGGATCGTCGCGAGGCGCAGCGCCGCGGCGCCGCGGCCGTAATCCGGCGGCGCACGCGGCGGCCCGTCGGCGTCACTCCGGCGGCGTGCGCCCCAGCCGCCGCTCGGTGCCGGCGGCCAGGCGCGCGAGGTTGTCGCGGTGGCGCCACACCGAGAGCAGCGCGAGCGCGAAGGCGAGCAGCGTCTTCGACAGGCTGGCGTCGCCCAGGACGACGAGCATGACGGGCGCGCTGCAGACGGCGACCAGCGACGCCAGCGAGACCATGCGCCCGAACACCAGCGCCAGCACGAAGATCAGCACGCCGGTCAGCGTGATCCACGGGTCGATGACGGCGAACACCCCGAGGGTGGTCGCGACGCCCTTGCCGCCGCGGAAGCGCAGGAAGACGTTGAAGCCGTTGCCCAGCACGGCCGCCATCGCGGAGGCGACCACCCACCACGGGTCCAGGCCGAGCAGGGTGGGCACCGTCACCGCCGCGACGCCCTTCAGGGGGTCGATGAGCATGACGGCCAATGCCGACCACGGCCCCACCGAGCGCAGGACGTTGGTGGCGCCGATGTTGCCGGAGCCGGCCGTCTGGATGTCGATGCCGCGCAGGCGCGCCACGATGAGGCCGGTGGGGATCGCGCCCATGAAGTACGCCAGCAGCACGACGAACAATCCGAGAAGGACGTCGATCATCGAGGCCCCCGCGCGATTCGGGCCCGGTCCGAGGCGGGTCGCATGGCTTCATCGTAACGGCCCGCGGGGCCCCGCGGCGGTAGGCTCGCGAGGATGACCCAGGACGTCCTCATGCTCCTCGCCTTCGCGCTCGTCGGCGCGGCCGCCGTCGGCTGGACGCGGCGGCTCGCCCCGTTCGCCTCCGAACTCCCGCTCAAGACGCTGTTGGCGGCCGCGGGCGCGGGCGCGGTGGTGGCGGCCACGCTCGCCGGCGTCACCGTCGGGCCAGCTCTCCGCTGGCTGGCGCTCGCCGCCGGCATCGCCTGGGTGGCGGGCCCGCTGTCGCTGCCGACGCTCGCGCGTGCCGGCCTGTGGCGCGCCGCGGACGTCCTGGTGGCGGCGCTCTACTGGACGCCGTCGGGCCGCGACGGGGCCCGCCGACTGCTGGTCCAGGTCGCGCTCCAGCGCGGCGAGGGCGACGCGGCGCTGGCCCGCCTGCCGGCGACCGAGGCCGGCGCGATGGCCGCCCAGGCGCACGCGTTGCGCGAGGACTGGGACGCCGTGCTGGCGACCGAGCTGCCCGCGGGCCGCGCCGGGGTCGCCGGCCAGGTCGCCAGGGTGGAGGCGCTGCTGGCGTCGGGGCGCACGCAGGAGGCCGCCGAGACGGCCGCGGAGCTGCGGCGCGGCGTCGAGTCGGGTGCGCCCGACCCCATCGCCTACCGCGCGATGGTCGTGGCCGAGGTGATGGTCGACGCCGAGTTCGGCAACCTGCGGCGCGTGCAAGAGGCCTTGCGCACGCCGCCGGCGGGTGTGCCGCCCGAGGTGTGGTACGGCCTCGTCGCCCGTGCCGCGGAGCGGGCCGGTGAGGCCGAGGCCGCGCTCAAGCTGCACGCCGAGGCCTACCGTGTGGCGGCGCCCGCGCGCCGCGCGCGCCATGCGCGGGCGCTCGGGGCCGCCGGTCGCCCGCTGCCGACGCCGCTGCGCGCCGCGGGGCGCAGCGGCGCGACGGTCGCGATGGTGGCGGTCATCGGGCTGGCGTACGCCGGCCAGGTGCTG
>JAHYJQ010000263.1 GCA_019429025.1 Trueperaceae bacterium
TGCGCAACCACGGCAGCGAGCGCCGCTACCACCACTTCGAGCCCGGCTACAACTCGCGCCTCGACGCGTTGCAGGCGGCCTGGCTGAGGGTCAAGCTGCCGCACCTGTACGCCTGGACGGCGGCGCGCCGCCGCGTCGCCGCCCGCTACGACGAGCTGCTCGCCGGCGTCGACGGGGTCATCACGCCTCGACCCGCCCCGGGACACGTCTACCACCAGTACACCGTCCGTCTGCCGGACGGGCGGCGCGACGCCGTCGCGCAGGGCCTGCGGGCGCGGGGTGTCGCGTCGATGGTGTACTACCCCGAGACCCTCGACCGCTACGGCGGCCGGGTCCACGGGGACCTCCCCCACGCCCGCCGCGCCGCCGCCGAGGTGCTCTCGTTGCCGATCTATCCGACGCTCGACGAGGCGTCCCAGACGCAGGTCGCGGAGGCCCTGCGCGCCGCCGTCGCCGAGGCGGGCCGCCCGCACGGCGCCTGAACGCAGCGCTCGCCGCTTGCGCCATGGGGCCGCCGTGTTACGCTCCTCGAGCCCCGTCTGAACCGCGCGGTGGCGACCCCCGAACCAGGTCAGGTCGGAAGAAGCAGCCTTAAGGGGTGATCGTCAGGTGCCGCGGACCTCCGGCGGGGCCTTCTCGTCAGCCGTCGGCCCCCGCGTCCGCGGCCGAGTCCGCGGACCAGCGCTGCACCGCCGCCCGACAGCCCGCCTCGATGAGGTCCAGCACGCGTTCGAACCCCGCCGCATCGCCCGCGTACGGGTCGGGGACCTCGCGTGCCCTCACCCCCTCCGGTGCGGTCGCCTCCAGGAACAGACGCACGTTCGGGCGGTCACCGTAGCGCGCCCGCAACCGGTTGAGGTGGCCGCGGTCCATCACCCACACGTGATCGAAGCGCTCCAGGTCGTCCTCCGTCACCTCGCGGCCGCGCAGCGGCGACAGGTCGTAGCCGCGTGCCGCGGCCGCAGCCTGGCTCCGGGTGTCCGGCGCTTCGCCGACGTGGTACGCGATCGTCCCCGCCGAATCCACCTCGCCGGCCAGGCCCGAGCGCTCCAACAGCGAGCGCATGACGCCCTCCGCCGTCGGCGAGCGGCAGATGTTGCCGGTGCAGACGAACAACACCGAGGGCGCCCGTCTCACGCCTTCAGCCCCGGCCGCGAGCGGTAGATGCGGGTGACGTCGGCGATGCGCGCCACGTTCTGCTTGATGAACTCGATCTCGCCCTGGTCCTTGACGTCGATGCGCACGTAGATGCGCGCCTTGGTGCTGCTCTGGACGTCGGCCGCGACCCGGGTCGCCGACTTGTTCATCCCCGCCAGCACGTCGAGCACGTCCTTGAGCAGGCCGGGACGGTCCACGCCGAGGATCTCGAAGTCGACGGCGAAGACCTCGCCGGCCGGCGCCTCCCAGGTGACCTGCACCAGGCGCTCCGGCTCCGCCTGCATGAGGTGCTTGACGTTCGGGCAGTCGACGCGGTGGACCGTGACCCCGCGGCCGCGGGTGATGTAGCCGATGACGTCGTCGCCGCGCACGGGGCCGCAGCACTGGGCGAGCTTGGCGGGCGCGTCCATGTTCTCGATGAACACGCCGGACACGGAGCGCTTGGCTTGGCTCGGCGCCAACGGGGGCGCGGGTGCCGGCTCCGTGGCGGAGGCGGGCGCCAGCAGGTCGATGACCTGCTTGATCTGCACGCGCTTGGCGGCCAGCGCGAGGAGCAGGTCGTCGCCCGCGTCGGACTTCAGCAGCTGGCGCGCGGCGGCGTCGAGCTTGGCCTTGGTCGTGCTCGCCGAGACCGGCAGCTGGCGCCGCCGGAGGGCACGCTCGAGCGTGCGCCGGCCGGCCTCGAGGAGGCCGGCACGCTCGCGCGACCGGAACCAGTGGCGGATCTTCTGGCGAGCGGAACGCGTCGTCGCGAGCTGGAGCCAGTCGGTCGAAGGGCCGTAGCTCTGGCTCCGGTTGGTCAGCACCTCGACCCGGTCGCCGGTCTGCAGGGTGTACGCCAGCGGGACGATCTCGCCGTTGACCCGCGCGCCGACGCAGCGGTGGCCGACCTCGGTGTGGACCTGGTAGGCGAAGTCGAGCGGCGTCGACCCCCGCGGCAGGTTGACCACGTCGCCCGCGGGCGTGAACACCAGGACGCGCTCGGCGAGCAGGTCGGTCTTGACCGCGTCGACGAAGGCACCGGCCGAATCCGCGTCGGTGTCGACGTCCAACAGCTGCTGCATCCACGAGAGCCGCTTCTGGACCTCGCCGACGTCGTCGATGCCCTGCTTGTAGGCCCAGTGCGCCGCGACGCCGAACTCCGCGACCTCGTGCATGCGTCGCGAGCGGATCTGGACCTCGATCGGCTGGCCCTGCAGACCGATGACGGTCGTGTGCAGCGACTGGTAGCCGTTGGGCTTGGGCACGGCCACGTAGTCCTTGAAGCGCCCGGGGATCGGCGTCCAGAGGCTGTGCACGATGCCGAGGGCGCGGTAGCAGGCGGCCTTCTCGTCGTCGTCGCCGGCGCTCGGGCCCTCGGTGTCAAGGACGACGCGGATCGCCATGAGGTCGAAGATCTGGTCCAGGTTCTTGCCGTCCCGCAGCATCTTGCGGTGGATGCTGTAAAGGTGCTTCGAGCGGCCGGCGAGCTCGAAGAGCAGGCCCTCGGCCCTCAGGCGCGTCTCGAGCGCCTCGATCGAGGCCTCGACGTACGCCTCGCGCTCGGCGCTGCGCATCCGCACCTGGCGCGCGAGCTGCTCCCAGCGGTCGGGGTCGAGGTAGCTGAAGGAGAGGTCCTCGAGCTCGTTCTTGATGTGGTTGATTCCCAGGCGATGCGCCAGCGGGGCGAAGATCTCCAGCGTCTCGCGGGCGATGCGCTGCTGCTTCGCATGCGGCATGGACGCGAGCGTCCGCATGTTGTGCAGGCGGTCGGCGAGCTTCACGAGGATGATGCGCACGTCGCCGACCATCGCGAGCAGCATCTGGCGCAGGTTCTCCGCCTGCTCGTCCTCGTACGCGCGGACCGCCAGCTTGGAGATCTTCGTCTCGCCCTCGACGATCCGGCGGACCGCCGCGCCGAAGCCCGACTCGACGTCCTCGAAGGTGAGGCTCGTGTCCTCGACGGTGTCGTGCAGCAGCCCAGCGATGATCGCGTCGGCGTCGAGCAGCATCTCCGCCAGCAGCTCGGCGACCGCCACCGGGTGCGTGATGTAGGGCTCCCCCGACCGCCGGACGTCGCCGCGATGGGCGCGCTCGGCGACGTCGAACGCCTCGGCGACCCGCGATCGCTCCGGCGCGGGCAGGTAGGCCGTCGCCTCCAGCAGGCCGGTCTTGAGGGCCTCCATCTGAGCCGCAGAGTCTACCACGCGGGTGGCGCGCTGCGACCCGTCGGCGACGCGGTCAGCGGCGCGCACCACGCCTCCACAACCACACCAGGCCGAGGCCCGCGAAGAGGACGTTGGCGGACCACGGCCCGATCCACTCGGCGACCACCCCGGTCAGCGACAGCAACTGCCCGAAGGTGTACAGCAGGTACCAGGCGAGGGTGACGAGCAGCGCCAGGCCGAAGGCCACCGCCCGCGAGCGTGCGAAGGCGATCGACAGGGGAAGCGCAGCCAGCAGGAGCGCGACGTTCGACGCCGGCTCGGCCAGCTTGCGGTGCCCCAAGACGGTCGCCTCGCGGCGTTCCACGGCGGTGAGATCGGGGTTGCGGGCGTCCGCCCACAGGCGGGTGACCGAGCGCGGGTCCTCGAAGCCGCCGGCGCTGAAGCGCGCCACGAGCTCCGCCTCGTCGACGCCGGTCGACACGACCAGCGGCGCGTCCGGGCCCGTCGAGCGCGCGTCGAGCCGGACCAGCGCGCGGAGCAGGTCGCCCGCATCCGCCGCGGGCGCGTCGAGCGCCGCGAGGTCGAAGCGCTGGGTGCGGTGGCCGAACAGCACCAGGTCCTGACCCTCGAAGTGGCCGCTCTCCGCGCGCAGCAGGGTGTAGACGTCGCCGTCCCAGCGCTCGACGCGGACGTCGCGCAGGGTGCCGTCGCGCTCGAGCCGATCGAACCGCAGGGTGAAGCCGTCGATCGGCACGCGCTGCGCGGCCAACCGGAACAGGCCCGTGCGCCCGGCGGTCAGCTGCCAGTAGACGTCGGCCGCGGCCGCGTTCGACGCCGGCACCAGCCACTGGTTGAAGGCCAGCGCCGCGACCGCCAGCCCCACGCCGATCCCGACGAACACGCTCGTGACCCGCGCGGTCGGCACGCCGCCCGCCTGGATCGCCGTCAACTCGTGATCGGTCGTGAGGCGGCCGAAGGACAGGAGCACGGCGAGCACCAGCGCCACCGGCGCGGTCTGCACCAGCGCCTGCGGCAGCAGCGTCAGCAGCCCCCAGGCGAGCTCC
>JAHYJQ010000264.1 GCA_019429025.1 Trueperaceae bacterium
GTGCTCTTCCGATCTCGGTCGCAGCGGCGCTCACCCTGGCCGCCTCGCTGGGCGCCGCGCAGGCGCTCGAGGTCACGGTGGAGCCCCCCGACGGCGAGCTGGCGGCCGCCGTCGCGGCGGCCCTGGACGACTGGCGCGCCGCGGGCGTGGACGTCGACGCCGTCGACGCGCGGGTCTCGGTGCGCGTCGGCGTCGCCGCGCGCTTCGGGCCCGACGTGACGGCGTGGGTGGCCCTGCGCGGCGGCGGCGACGATCCCGATCGCACCTTCGAGATCCTGGTCGCGCCCGCCGCCGGCGCGCCCCGCGCGGCCCTCGTCCCGGCCCTGGGCGTCGTCCTCGGGGGCACGCTGGGCAGAGGCGCGCTCGACCCGGTGCTCGACCCCGCGGGGCCCCGGCGACCCACGCCGGCGGACGGTCGGGCGCTCGCCGAACGCCTGAGCGCCATCCCTGGGGACCTCAACCGGGACGGTCGCGTCGACTTCGAGGACCTGCTGCTCTTGGCGGAGGCCTTCGGCCGCCGAGGCGTCAACCTACCGGCGGACCTCGACGGCGACGGCGTCGTCGACGCGGCCGACCTCGACCTGCTGCGCGAGGGCTACACCTTCGACCCGCCGAACCCGAGCGAACGCCCCTGACGACGCTGGGCCGACCGGGCGGCTGCGAGCGCGCCGTCCTCCGCGCGCGTCCAACCCGGGCAGGCGGCGAACGCCGTGGCGATCGCTGCGGCGTCCAGCGCCTCGTTGCCAGCCCCGAGATCAACTCCTCCGACCGCGGAGCGCGCGGCCCCGCAGGAAGACCAGGGCGACGTCGTCCTCGCCGCGGGCGGCGACGAGCACGCCCCCGGGCACGGACTCGACCATCGTCTCGGTGAACGAGCCGACGACCCGGCCGGGCAGCATGACGACCACCTGCTCGCGCCCCGCCTTGGAGCGGGGCCGGTAGCGGCGCACGGTGAGCTTGAGCGTGCCCAGGTCGGCCGTCGTGGGCTCGTCGCTCAGGGTGTGGACGGCGCCCTCCGCGTCGTCCTCGCGCTCGAAGAGGCCGGTCAGGTCGCCCGGGTCGGCCGACAACGCCGTCAGGATGCGCTGCACCACCCCGTGCATGAGGTGCTCGTCCAGCGACGTGCCGGCCGCCGCCGCCGCGCCCTGCAGCAGCCCCTCGACCGCCACCCGCCGGTTCGGCGCCCTGGAGGTCACGGCGCCGGCGCGCGCGACCGCCCGTCCGACGACGCCCTCGTCGACGCCCCCCGCGACGCCGGCGACGAACGCCAGGACCTCGACGAGGGTGGTGTGGCGATCGTGGCTGAGCACGTAGGACTGCACCAGCGCCTCCGCGAGCCGGGTGGCGAGGTCCCGCCCGCCGTCGTCCCAACGCAGGTGCAGGTAATCGCCCTCGCGGTCGACGCGGAGCTCGCCCCGCCCGACCTGGATCGTCGCTCGGCGGGACAGCGGGTGGGGCCGCTCGTCGACGAACAGCGTGCGGCTCTCGCCCGTGCCCATCACCGCCACCTCGTGCCCACCGAGCGTGAAGCGGACCGGCGAAGACATGTTCAGCGTCAACGTGTCGGCGTCGTGCGGCACGCGCTCCCAGCGGAGCGCGGGCAGGACGCCCAGCAGGACCCCACCGCCGAGGCGCGGCGGCGGGGCGGAGCCGCCGACCCGGGCCGGCAGCATCCGTGCCAGCCGCTCGAACAGCGCCTGGACGGCCTCGAGGTTGCGTGCCACGTCGCGCTGGAAGGTCGCGCGCGACTGCCGCTCGAAGGCCAGGGCCTCGCTCAAGCGGGCCTCGATGTCGCGCCGCAGCGCGGCCCGCTGGGCCTCCGGGAGCCGCTCCTTGCCCACCTCCTGCATGGCCGTCCGCAGCTCCTTCGTCGAGGGGCCACGGCGCACGATCGGCGTGAGCTTGCCGGCGTACGGGTCCTTCGCGACGATCGTCATGGCCTCCCGCGCGAACGGCAGCGCCTGCGCCTCGGGCACCTCGAGACGCGGCAGCGGCGAATCGGGGCCGCCGAGCGTCAGGATCAGCTGGACGAGGTCGCGGCCGATCTCGGCCAGGCTGTCGAGGTCCGAGAGCGACACGAGCGCGTCGTCGGGCTCCGCCAGCGGCTCCACCACACGGAAGCCGCGGAGCGTCGCGTCGAGGACGGTGTCGCGCTGTTCGGCGTGGCGCCTGAGGTTGCGCAGCGTCGTGTAGATCAGCCGCGGCGTCAGCCGGTCCCGCTCGGCCCGCCAGGCGGCGCCGAAGCGTGCCATCGCCTCGTCGATCTCGTCGCGCCACACCCGCTCGGCGAGGCGCTGCAGCACCTGCTGCTCCTCGCGCTCGTCACGGCTCAGCTCCACGGCGCTGGCGTCGGTGTCGAGGATCCCGTCGCCTTCGATCTCCGAGCCGTCGTCCAGGCGCAGCGCGTCGAGCGTGGCCACCGTCGACGGCGAATTGTGCGGCTGCAACATGGCGAGCGCGTTGAGGCGCCGCGAGACCGCGGCGAATCTGGCCCGATCGTCGGTGCCGAGCGACGCCAGGCCCTCATCGATCACGCGCCGCAACTCCCACAGGTCCACGAGGCCGCCGCGCACCGGCTGCCGTCGCTCCAGCGCTTCGACCTTGTACTCCAGGAGTTCGAGCGCGACGGGCTCCAGGCGGGCCATGACGCAGCCTATCCGGACGGCGTCCGCCGGGTCGGTGAAGTCCATCGCAGGCGCCATCCTCCGAGGTCGACGCCCTCGCCCCCAGGGGTGTCTGGGCGGTTCGCCGCGCATGGCCCTTGACGGCCCCGCCGGCCTCGGCCATGATGCCCTCGTGCGCGCAGCTCCCGCGCGCCCGGCTCACACCGAGCCGACCGGCTCGCAGAAGGGCGGCCGGCTCGCACCGTGGCGGCCGAGAGGCCACCCGGCGATCAGGAAGGAAGCCACGTGCCCCACATCATCGCGGAACCCTGCATCGGCGTGAAGGACCAGGCATGCGTCGACGTGTGCCCCGTCGAGTGCATCTACGAGGCGGACGACCAGTTCTACATCCATCCCGAGGAGTGCATCGACTGCGGCGCTTGCATCCCCGCCTGCCCCGTCGACGCGATCTTCGTCGAGGAAGACGTGCCCGCCGAGTGGGCCTCGTTCATCAAGAAGAACTACGAGCTGTCGGGCCTCTGAGCTAGCCCGACCGGCATTCGACGCCGGGGCCCCTCGGCCGCATCCGCCGGCTTCGGCGCCTCGTGCGCGCTAGCGGGTGGGCCGGTCAGGCCCCGCGGCGAGCCGTCGCAGGACATCGCCCAGGACGGTCACCGAGCGGTCGAACTCGGCGAGCGCCAGGCGTTCGGTCGGCGTGTGATCGAGCGCGGCGTCGCCCGGACCGTAGGCGACCGTGTCGGCGCCCCACGCCGACGCGACGACGTTCCAGTCCGACGACCCGGTCTTGACCCGTGGCGCGGGCACCCCGCCCGCCCCCCGGATCGCGGCGCGGAAGGCACGCGCGAGGCGCCCGTCGCGGCGCGCCAGCACCGCCGGTGCGCCGTCGTCCGCGGTCCAGCTCGATCCCGGCCCCAGATCGAGCGTCGCCAAGGCCGCGCGCAGCGCGTCCGGCGGCCACGCGGGCGGCAGGCGCCAACCGAGCGCGGCCTCGGCCCGCTCGGCCATCCCGTCATGGCTCGACGCGAGCGACGTCAGCGCGACCTGCAACCGGTCGAACAGGCGCGTGCCCGCTGCGTCCGGCGTCGCCGTGGCCGCCCAGTCCCGCAGCCGTGACCAGGCGGCGACCAGCGCCTCGCAGGCGGTCGCCTCGTCGCGCGCGGCGTGGGCGGCGGCCCGCTCGCTGCGCAGGCGCAGGCGCAGGTGGCCCTTGTAGCCGAGGGTGAGCCCGTCCCAGCCGCTGGGCTCGCCGACGATCAGCAGGTGCGGGCGCGGGTAGGCCAGCACGGCGTGACGCGCGCCGCGGCTGCCCGGCGCCTCCTCCCCGACCGCCCCGACGAAGCGCAGCTCGAGCGCCTCCCGCACGTCTTCGCGCGCGCGCGCCAGCGCCGCCGCCAGCGCCGCCGCCGGTCCCTTCGCGTCGACCGCGCCGCGGCCGTGGAGGACGCCGTCCTCCAGACGCACGGGCGGCTCGCCCGGGAAGGTGTCGAGGTGTCCGAGCAGCGTGACGCGCAGCGCGCCACGCCCGACGACCGCGACGGCGTTGCCGACCTCGTCGACGAACGCCTCGTCGGCGTGCGGGGCCAGCGCGGCCACGAAGCCCTCGGCGACCGCGGCCTCCGCCCCGCTGGGGCTCGGTAGCCGCACCATCGCCTCCAGGAAGGCGCGCGCACCGGCGTCGTCCAGCAGGTCCGGGACGCCGGCGGCACCCGGCCGGGCACGG
>JAHYJQ010000265.1 GCA_019429025.1 Trueperaceae bacterium
GCCCGCCGCGATGCAGCGCTCGAGCGTCGTCGGACCGTCGGGCCCGCCCGGCAGGAAGCGTTCGGCGGGGGTGAAGGCGTCGGTCGCCCCGGTGGGCCAGGCGAAGGGCCGCACGCCGGCGGGGGTCGCGGCGAGGTCGAAGAGGGGCCCGTTGTAGTGCACCACGTCGATCTCGGCCGGGAGACCGGCGGCGAAGGGATGCCCGGCGTCGACCCGCACGCGGATGCGGCCCACGCCCGGCGAGGCGAGCCCGCCCAGGGTGGCGTCGCCCTCGTTGGCCATGGGCACGTCGAGCATGCGCAGGTGGCGCGCGAGCGGCAGGGACGCGTCGGCGGCGCCGCGCAGCGCCAGGGGCAGCACGGAGCCGGCGCAGGAGGCGACGTAGGCGCCGCCCGCTGCCACCCAGCCGCGGATGGCGTCGGCGCCGTCGGCGCCCAGCGGCGCCAGCAGCCCCGCCATCGCGATCGCGCCGCCGCCCGGGACGATGAACGCGTCGAGCTCGGCGAGGCGGCCGGCGGCGACGTCCTCGGCGCGCATGGGCCGCACGTCGGCGCCGTGGGCGGCGGCCAGCGCCAGGTGGTGCCAGGGCGCGCCGCCACCGCCGTACACGCCGACCCGCAGGCCGCCCAGGGGCGGCCGCGCCGTCACCGGACCCACACCTCGTCGAGCACGCGCATGATGTTGCCGCCGATCACCTTGGCGATGTCCTCGTCGCCGTAGCCGTGGGTGACGAGCCAGCGGACGATGTTGGGGAAGGCCTCGGCGGGGTTCTCGACGCCGTCGACGTAGGGGACCTGCGGGTAGGGCGTGGTGCCCTTGCTGGCGCCCAGCGACAGCGCCTCGCGCAGCGCGTGGTGGAGGCCGACGTGGTCGCCGAACAGCGCGTCGGGTCCGAAGGCGACGTGGTCGATGCCGACGAGGTCGACGCAGTACTCGAAGTGCTCCATGAACGACTCGATCGAGTGGGTCAGCGTCTTGCGGGTGATCGTCGTGTGCGGCGCCGCCTCGATGCCGATGACGCCGCCCTTGGCGGCGCAGGCGCGGATGACCTCGTCGGGCTTGAGGCGCGGGGTGTCCCACAGCGCGCGGGCGCCGGCGTGGGTGATGAAGATCGGATGCGACGAGGCCTCGATCGTGTCCATCGAGGTGGCGTCGTTCGCGTGGCTGATGTCGATGGCGATGCCGAGCTGGTTCATGCGCTTCACCGCGCGGCGGCCGAAGGCGGTCAGGCCGTAGTGGGCGGGCTCCTTGAGGCCGGCGCCCAGGGCGTTGCCCTCGCTGTAGGCGATGCCGAGCGAGCGCACGCCGAGTCCGTAGAGGACGTCGATGCGGTCGACCTCGTTCTCGATCATCGCGGCGCCCTCGAGCGACACGACGAAGGCGATGCGGCCGCCCTGCTTGGCGGCGCGGATGTCCTCGGTCGTCAGCGCCAGCTTGACCATGTCCTGGTGCGCGATGTCGGAGAGGCGCATGCCGATGTCGAAGATGACGTCCTCCCACTTCCAGCCGGCGCGGGAGGTGATCATCGCGGTGCCGTCCATCATGGCGTCGAAGACGCAGTCCAGGCCGCTGGCCGCCATGCCCTCGTAGCCGGTGAACTCGCGGCCCCAGCGGCGGAACTCGAGGAAGCCGGAGAGGTCCTTGGGGGCGACGAAGCAGTGGTCGTGCAGCGAGATCGCCAGGTGGTCGGCGAAGATCTGCCGCACCCGCGCCTCCTGCGCCTCCGTGGTGGGGACGCGGGTGCTGGGGACGCGGTCGAGCTCGGCGACCAGCTCGACGCTCGGGACGTCGCCGGGCTCGAGGTACTGGAACGACGTGTAGCCGTCGTAGCGCTTGTTCTGCATGCGGTGCTCCGTTCGCGCTCTCAGGCGCGCGGGTCGAGGACGTCGCGCAGCGCGTTGCCGAGGAGGTTGAAGGACAGGACGGTCACGGCGATGAACAGCCCCGGCCACACGGCCAGGACGGGCGCCCGCCACAGGTAGCCCTGGGCGTTCTGCAGCATGTTGCCCCACGACGCCAGCGGCGGCTGGATCCCGAGGCCGAGGTAGCTGAGCGCCGCCTCGGTGAGGATCGCCCAGCCGACGCCGAGGGTGGCGAGGACGGTGGCCTGCGGCAGCACCTGCGGCAGGATGTGGCGCGTCATCACGCGGGCGTGGGTGCCGCCGAGCGCGCGCGAGGCCTCGACGAACTCGTGGTTGCGGAAGCGCTTGAACTCCGCGTGGCCCACGCGCGCCATCTGCGCCCAGAAGCCCAGGCCGACGGTGATGATGATGGTGACCGGGTGGTTGCCGAAGCTGGTGACGATGACCAGGATGAGGAAGAAGGTCGGGATCGCCATGAAGGCGTCGACCAGGCGCATGAGGACGCCCTCGACGCGGCCGCCGAAGTAGCCGGCGGTGCCGCCGATCGCCAGGCCGAGCGAGAGGCCGACGAGCATGGAGAACAGGCCGACCGCCATGCTGACGCGCCCGCCGCTGAGCACGCGCGCGAACACGTCGCGGCCGAGTTCGTCGGTGCCGAGCCAGTGCTCCGCCGAAGGCGGCTGCAGGATGGCCCGCGCGTTCGTGCGGGTGGGGCTGTGCGGGACGAGGGACGGCCCGAAGGTCACGGCGAGGAGGATGGCGGCGAGGACCGCGAACGCGAAGATGCCCACCGGGCGGCGGGCGATCTTGCGCCACAGCCGGCCGCGGGTGGCGGCGTCGGGGGTCGTGCGTGCGGCGGCCTCAATCATGGCGGATCCTCGGGTCGATGACGGCGTACAGCAGGTCGACGAGCAGGTTGACCGTCACCACGATCGTGCCGGCGAGGAGCGTCACGCCGAGGATGACCGGGTAGTCGCGGCCGTTGGCCGCCTCGATCGCCAGCCGGCCGACGCCGGCCCAGCCGAAGACGCTCTCGATGACGACCGAGCCGCTGAAGAGGACGGTGGCGATGAGGCCGAGCATCGCCACGACCGGCACCAGGGCGTTGCGCATCGTGTGCTTGACGAGCACGACGCGTTCGACGAGGCCCTTGGCGCGGGCGGTGCGCACGTAGTCGGCGGCGCGCGTCTCGAGCACCGCGGCCCGCGTGGTGCGGATGACGTTGGGCATGAGCGAGAAGGCGAGCACGCCGGCGGGCAGGACGAGGTGGCGCAGCCGGTCGCCGAGGTCGAACGCGCGCCCGATCGACGCGTTGCCCGCCGCGGGCAGCCAGCCGAAGTTGACGGCGAAGACGATGATCGCGAGGATGCCGAGCCAGAAGCTCGGCGTCGACATGCCGAGGGTGGCGACGCTGCCGATGAGGTGATCGGGCCAGCGGTCGCGCTGCAGCGCCGCGGTGACGCCGAGGACGATGCCGAACAGGGCGGCCAGCACGAGCGCGGTGCCGCCCAGGGTCAGCGTGATCGGCAGCCGCTGCGCGAGCAGCCGCGAGACCGGCAGGCCCTGGTTGATCGAGCGCCCCAGGTCGCCGCGGACGGCGCCGGCGAGCCAGGTGAGGTAGCGCTCTTGCACGGGTCGGTCGAGGCCGTACTGCCGCATCCGCGCCTCGCGTTCGGCGGCCGTGCTCTGGAAGTCGATGAGCGACGACGGGCCCCCGGGAGCCAGGTTGATCAGGAAGAAGGTCAGCAGCGACACCAGGAACAGGACGAAGACCCCCTGGGCCAGGCGGCGGGCGACGTACTCGATCATGCGGGGCGGGCCGTCCTTCCCGTGATGCGTGGTGACTGGTGACGGGCACCGGCGGTGCCCGTCACACGGAGGCGATGCCTAGGTCAGCGGGCCACGTACCACTCGACGGCGTGCTGGAACGCGGTCGCGGCGGTGATCGCCGGGAAGTCCTGCAGCGCGACGCTCTTGGCGGTCAGGATGTCGGGCCACCACAGGTAGAGGTAGGGGAGCTCGTCGGCCGTGAAGGCCTGCATGGCGGCGTAGGCGGCCACCTGGTCCTCGACCGTCAGCGCGGCGCGGCCGGCGTCCATCAGGGCGTCGAGCTCGGGGTCGCAGTAGTTGGGGATGTTGTTGCCGCTCTGGGCCGCGGAGCACGAGAAGTACGGGGCGACGTCGGCGGTGGGCGGCATGCTCCACCAGGCGAGGGAGACCTCGTAGGCGCGCGCGAGCACGACCTCCTGAATGTAGGCGTTCCACTCCATGACGCGCACGTCGGCCTCGACGCCGATGTCGGCCCAGTACTGCTGCACCAGCAGCGAGGCCGGCACGAGGTCGCCGAACTGGCCGGTCGGCATGTCGAACGCGAGCCTCGTGCCGTCCTTGGCGCGGACGCCGTCGGCGCCCAGCGTCCAGCCGGCCTCGTCGAGCAGCGCGCCGGCGGCCTCGGGGTCGAACGGGTAGGTGGTGACGTCG
>JAHYJQ010000266.1 GCA_019429025.1 Trueperaceae bacterium
CCGTCCCGGACCGGGCAGGCGCACGCGGCGGTCACGGCTCGGCGCCCGCCGCCCGCCGGCGCCCGCCGCCCGCCGGCGGCGGGTTCAGATGCGTTCGCCGGTGAGCCAGAACAGGATGTGCTCGTTGACGTTCTCGAGGTGGTCGCCGCAGCGCTCGAGGAAGCGCGCCGTGGCCAGGAGCGTCGTGGCCCGGTCGATCGTGTGCGGGTCCGCCATCATGTAGGTGAGCAACTCCCGCTGGATCTGGTCGTAGAGCTCGTCGATCTCCTCGTCCATCGCGCGCGCCTCGCGCGCCGTCTGCGCATCGCCATCGGCCATCGCGCGCATGGTCGCCTCGAGCATCTCGTCGAGGATCCCCATGATGCGGTTCATGTCGAGGTACTTCTTGACCCGCGGTTGCTTGGCGAGCTCGGCGCCCGCGCGCGCGACGTGGACGGCGTAGTCGCCGGCACGTTCGATGTCGGCCAGCGCCTGCAGCACCGCCCCGAGGAAGCGCAGGTCGCCGGCCGCGGGCTGCCGGCGCGCGATGATCGTCAGGCAGCGGCTCTCGAGCTCGTGCTGCGCCGCGTCGACGCGGGCGTCCCCGGCGATGCAGCGCTCGCCCGCCTCGGCGTCGGCGTCGACGAGCGCCCGGCGCGCCAGCTGGACGCCCTCGCGCACCTGGCTGAGCATGCGCACCACTGCGGCGTTGACCTCCTGCAGCTCGTGCTCCAACGCGTTCATGCCGCTGTGTACCATGGTGCGCAGCATGCCGTCAGCGCGTCAGGACCACGTCAGGCCCCGTCGGACGGCCGGCGGGTGACGCCGGCGGGTGGACGCCGGCGCGCGGTCGGCGCGCGGTGCCGCCGGGGCCGGCGGGCGCCTGACGCTGCCATGACGTCCGTGCGGCTACCATGCGGGCGTGAACGTCGGGGAGGCGCGCAGCGATGGCTAAGGCGACCGTCCTGGTGGTCGAGGACGACGACGCGATCCGCGAGCTGGTGGCGTTCCACCTCACGCGGGCCGGGCTCGACGTCGTCGAGGCGGCGGACGCCGCCGGCGCCTGGTCGGGGCTGGAGCGGGTCGACGCCGTGGTCCTCGACTGGATGCTGCCCGACGCCTCCGGCATCGCGTGGCTGCGGCGGATGCGCAGCGGCGAGCGGGGGGCCACGCCGGTGCTGATGCTCACCGCCCGCGCCTCCGAGTTCGACCGCGTCGAGGGGCTCGAGGCCGGGGCAGACGACTACCTGGTCAAGCCCTTCAGCGCCGCAGAGCTGGTGGCGCGGGTGCGGGCGCTGCTGCGGCGCGTGCGGCCGCAGCGCCGCTTCGCGGTGGGGACGCTGGTCGTCGACCTCGACGCCGCGCGGGTCACCGTCGGCGGCGAGCCCGTCGACCTGACGCGCCGCGAGTTCGAGCTGCTCGCCTTCCTCAGCGGGCACCCGGGGCGCGTGTTCACCCGCAGCGAGTTGCTCGACCGCGTCTGGGGCGAGGACTTCATCGGCACCGAGCGCACCGTGGACCAGCATGTCGCCCAGCTGCGGGCGAGGATCGGCCACGGGCGGCTCGAGACCGTGCGCGGTCGCGGCTACCGGCTCGTCGAGGCCTGACATCGACGCGCGCGGCTGGACGGACGCGCTCGCCGAGGGCGTGGTCTGGGTCGACGGCGGCCGCGTGACGGGGCTCAACCGCGCGGCGGCGGAGCTCCTGCAGGTCGACCGGCGGCGGGTCATCGGCGCGCCGCTCATCGCCGTCGTGCGCGACCATCGGATCGAGGCGGTCGCGCACGGCGGCCAGCCGCTCGAGACCGCGACGCGGGGCCGGCGGCTCGTGGTGGTGTCCTTTCCGGGGGGCCTGCTGCTGCGCGACGTCACCGAGGCGCGCCGGGCGGCTGAGGACGCCCGCGAGCTGCTCGCCGTGCTGTCGCACGAGCTCCGCACCCCGGTGACGACCATCCGGGCCTCGCTCGAGGCGCTGCGTTTCGACCTGTCCGATTCGCAGCGCACGCGCCTGCTCGCGCGGGCCGAGGACGAGGCGGATCGCCTCACGCGGCTGCTGGAGGACCTCACGGTCGACGTGGCGCCCCCCAAGGCGCGCAGCCTCGACGTGGGCGACCTGGCCGCGCGCGTCGAGGGCCTGTTGGCGCCGCGCCTGGTGGAGCGGGGCGTCGCCGTGAGAACCGAGTTGCCGGTTTCCACCGTCTGGGCGGACCCGGACAAGTTCCTCCAGGCCCTGCTCAACCTCGTCGAGAACGCCGTCATCCACGGTCCCGAGCATGCCGAGGTCCGGCTGGTGGCGCGGGCCGACGGGGACAGGGAGGGCTGGTGCCGGGTCGAGGTCCTCGACCTCGGTGCCGAGGTGGCGTCCGAGCTGATGGAGAGCTGGTTCGCGCCGCACGCGCGGGGGGCCTCGGCCACCTCGCGCGGCACCGGGCTCGGGCTCTACATCGTCCGTTCGATCGCCACCCGCTGGGGCGGTGAGGCGTGGGGGCGGCGCTGGGAGCGTGGCAACGCGTTCGGGTTCAGCGTCCCGCGGGACCGCGGCGCGGCGGGCTGAGTCCGTCCGACAGCGTGTCGCCGAAGGGCGCGTCGTCGAGGTCGCCGCGCGCGAAGCGGCGGGCGGCATCGCGCCACGCGCTGCGCCGCTGCGGGTCGCGCGCCAGCAGCGCAGCGAGCGCCGCGGCCCCGGCGACCAGCCAGCGGTGCGCCCAGCGGACGAGCGGACCGGCATGCCGCCGCGTGAGCGTGTAGCCGCCCCGCAGGCCCTCGACGAGGAAGCGCCCGTCGCTGGGGGTGGCCGCGCCGCCGAGGTGGATGACGTCGGTCGCCACCAGCGCGCAGCGCCAGCCGGCGGCCCGGGCGCGCAGGCCCCACTCGAGGTCCTCGTTGTAGAAGCGCAGGCGGGCGTCCATGCCGCCGATGCGGTCGATGGCGGCGCGCCGCACCAACAGGAGGCAGCCGGACAGCCATGGCACGGGGACGCTGGCGGGTGGCCGCCGGCCCGCTGCCCAGCGCGTGCGCCAGCGCAGCCGCGCGTGGTGCAGCCGGTACGGTAGGCCCTGGTCCTGGACGCGCCCGGCGGGGGTCCTGGCGACCGGGCCCGCCAGCGCCACGCGCGGGTCGTCGCACGCCGCGCACAGGTCGGCGATCGTGTCCGGCCCGATGAGGACGTCGGCGTTCATGACCACGACCAGCGGCGCGGTCGTCGACTTCAGCCCCGTGTTGACCGCGTGGGCGTAGCTGTGGTTCGGGGCGGCGTGCCAGGTGAGGTGTGGATGGGCGGACGCGAGGTCGGCGACGACGGCCGCGTCCATGGCGGTGTCGACCACCGTGACCGGGGCCGCCGCCGCGTGGGCGGCCAGGCGCGCGAGCGTGTCCCGCAGCGGCCCGGGCGTCCGGTGGTGCACGATGACGACCTCGACGCCGGGTTCCACCCCGTGAGCATCGCACGAGCGGCGTCGCGGGATTCTCATCGCGCGTCCATCCGCCTCGCACGTTCCCGCCGTAACGTTCGCCGTGCCCTCCGAAATCGTGTCCAGTTCGTTCCCCTCCACCAAGCCACGCATCGGGGTCGCCCTCGGTGGCGGCAGCGCCCGCGGCTATGCCCACATCGGCGTGCTCGCCGCGCTCGAGCGCCGCGGCCTGGAGCCCGACGTGCTCGTCGGGACGTCGTTCGGCGCCGTGATCGGCGCGCTCTACGCCCTCGGTCGCAGCCCCGCGCAGCTGCGTGAGGACGCGGAGCGCATGCGTCGGCGCGACGTCTTGCCGCGGATCGTCGACGTCGGCCTCGACCGCGGCGCGCTGTTCGCCGGTCGCCGACTGGAGGCCTACTTCCAGGGACTGGTGGGGGACGCGCGCATCGAGGACCTGCCGCGCATCCTGGCCGTCGTGGCGACCGACGTCGACACCGGCGAGCGGGTCGTGCTGCGCTCGGGCCCGCTGGCGCGCGCGCTGCGGGCGTCGGCCTCGCTGCCGGGCCTGTTCGCCCCGGTGGCGTGGGGGACGCGTCGACTCATCGACGGCGGCATCGGCGCGCCGGTGCCGCTCGACACGCTGGAGGGGTTCGGCGTCGACGTGGCGCTCGGCGTGGGGGCGGGGATCGAGGCGCGCGACTCGCGCGGGTTGCGCCTGGCGCGGAGCGTCGTCCGCAGCCGCCTGGGCGGACGGGTCCGGCGGGCGTTCGCGGGCGAGACGGACCGGCGGCGGGAGGGGGCGTTCGGCACCCTCGGCCGCGCCCTGGCGCTGACGATGGACGCCTGGGGGGAGGCGTGCGACGCCCTGCCCGCCGGCGAGGGCGACGCGCTGCACGTGCAGACGAGGCCGCCGATCCACTGGCTGCGCTTCGACCGCGCCGC
>JAHYJQ010000267.1 GCA_019429025.1 Trueperaceae bacterium
GGCGGGGGCCGGCCCCACGACGACGACGATCTCACCGCGGGCCGGCGTGGCCGCGAAGGTCGCCTGTAGCGCCGCGAGGGCCCCCCGCTCGACGGTCTCGAAGCGCTTGCTCAGCTCGCGGGCGACGGCCGCCGGCCGCTCGGGTCCGCAGGCGGCGGCGAGGTCCGCGAGGGTGGCGGCCAGCCGGACCGCCGACTCGTACAGGGCGGTGGTGTGGTCGCGCTCGGCGATCGCGGCGAGGCGTGCGCGGCGATCGCGGCCCTTGCGCGGCAGGAAGCCCTCGAACGCGAAACGGTGCACGGGCAGGCCGGAGAGCACCAGGGCCGGGACGAAGGCCGTGGGCCCGGGGAGGGCCTCGACGCGGACGCCGAGGCCGATGGCGAGCCGCGCCAGCTCCGCGCCCGGATCGCTGATGCCGGGCGTGCCGGCGTCGGTGACGTACGCGACGTGGTGGTGTCCGGCGAGGACGGTGGGCCCGCGGGCGGCGATCGTGTGGGCGTCGAGCCGCACCAGCGGCGTGGTGATGCCGTGCCGGTCGAGCAGGACGCGCGAGCGCCGGGTGTCCTCGGCCGCGACGACGTCGGCCGAGCGGAGCACGGCGAGCGCCCGCAGGGTGATGTCGTCGAGGTGGCCGATCGGCGTGGGCACGAGCGTGAGGAGGTGGCCCCGCGCCGGATCGTCGGGCGCGATCGGGTTCACTCCGCCCGCGTGCGACCGAACATGACGGGGACCCAGCGGCGGCCGCGGCTGCGGCGGCGGGCGTTGCGCCGCAGGGCGGCGCGCAGGGTGGCGCGCCAGAGCTCGGCCTCGCCCACCGTGACGGTCACCACCGCGCCCTCGGGCAGGCGGACGCCTTCCTCGAGCTCGACCTTGCCGTCTCGGACCCACCCTCGGTACGCGCGCACTGGACCTCCCATCGCCATCCCGACCGACGCTGCCGGGACGCTTCGTTCCACCGTACCGCGTCGGCCGGGCGCGGTGAACGATGCGCCGTCCCCGGCCGCGGACGCCTCCGTGCCGCCGCCCCGAGCGCACGTGGCAGGACGTGGTATTATATCCCCCGGGGATACCGCCCCTGCGGACCCGATCGAAGGAGAACCGGCATGCCGACGACCGTGACCAGCCCTGCCGCCTCGACCGCCGACGCGCCGCTGCGGCTGGAGGACGACGCCCAGCGACGCGTGATGCACCGCCTCCGCCGCCTCGAGGGCCAGGTGCGGGGCCTGCAACACATGATCGAGGACGGCCGCTCCTGCCGCGAGGTCCTGACGCTGCTGGCGGGCGTGCGCAGCGCCCTGAACGCCACCGGCGACCTCATCCTGGAGCGCTACGTCGAGTCGTGCACGGTCGAACTGCAGCGGGGGGATGCGAACATTCGCGAGCTCGTCGACATCGTCAAGCTCAGCCGCGGCTGACGCCCAGGCGCGCGGGCCGGGCCACGCCAGCGCCGGCCGGGCCGGTCAGCGCGGCCCCTACCGCTGCGCCTGCACCGTCAGCCGCTGCAGCCGCGTCTCCGGGTAGTAGAAGCCGAGGATCTGCGCGTAGCCGTAACCGGCCAGCGCGAGCGCCCGCGCGCCGTACTGGCTCATCCCCACGCCGTGTCCCCAGCCCTCACCTCGCAGCGTCAGGTCGCCCGTCATGACGAAGCGCGTCGACTTCAGCCCCCACGCCCGCAACTGCGTCCTCAGGGTGACGCCCTCGAGCACCGCCCGCCCCTCGCTACCGACCACTTGGGCCCGCACGACGCGACCCGAGCTCGACGTCTCGAGGACCGTCAGGCGCTGCGGCGTCCCCACCCGGACGCCGATGGCGGCGAGCTGGGCGGCGACGCCGCGCGGGTCGAGGCGCGCCGTCCAGGCGGCGTGCGGACCGCCGCTGGCGACGTCCTGGAAGGCCTGCAGGTAGGGGATCTCGGAGCCCCACACCTCGGCCGACGAGGCGATGACGCCGCCCGAGTCCGCGTGGTAGTAGGTCCGCGCGAAGACCCCCCCGTAGGTCAGCACCTCGCCGGCGGTGGCGGCGATGGCGGCGTCGCTGGCGGGGTGCTCGACCGCCCGGCCGCGGTAGACCTGGCAGTCGATGGTGGCGCAGACGTCGTAATCGCGGTTGGCGTCGAGGTGCAGCAGCGTGTAGGTGCGGGCGGCGACCGCCTGGGCCTTGAGCGCCTCGGTCGGCCAGGAGGCCTGCATCTCGGCCGGCACCACGCCGCGCAGGTAGGCCTCGATGTCCAGCACGTTGACGACCCGCACGCGCCCCGCGTCGGCGATCAGCCGCAGGGTACCGCGGTAGCGGCGGCCGTCCCAGGCGAAGCCGTCGTCGCTCGTGAGGTCGAGCTGACGCCCCGCATCGCGCCCGTCGACCCACAGCCGGTCACCGTGCGCGATCACCGGCCAGTCCAGGCCGAGGGCCACCTCGAACGGGCGCCCGTCGATGAGGCCACGATGCGGCCCATCGAAGCGGGCGATGGCTGCGGGCGCATCGGCAAGCAGGACACGGACGAGCGCCTGGGCCTGGGCGTGGGCCACGCCGAGGGCGGCGGACAACAGGAGGAACGCGAGGAACGAGGCGGGCCGCGGCACGCCCCCCATCATGGCCCACCCGCAGACGCCGGCGGGTGGCGAACCTCATCCGCCCGGGGCACGCGGCCGCGCCGCTAGAGCTCGGACGGGCGCGGGAACGTGAAGCGGAAGGTGCCGCTCACGTCGGCGTAGGTCATGCGCACGCGGTAGATGCCACGGCCGGCGTCGAAGACCTCGTTCACCAACACCCGCTGGCCGCGGGTGAAGGTCTGCTCGTACAGCACGCGCTCGGGCAGCGCCGCCTCGCCGGTCTGGAAGCTGGAGGGGCGCTCGTAGGTGACCTCGACCGTCAAAGTCCCCTGGCGCACGCGTCCCTCGACGCGGATCGGCATGTCCGAGCGGGTCACCGTGCGCACGTCGGTCACCGCTCGGTGGTCCATCTTGTAGAGGATGACGGGGGTGGTGCCCGGCACCCCGAGGTACCAGCCGCGCCACTCGCCGATGCCGATGAACACGGCGGCGACGAGCAGGAGGAAGATGACGATGTCGCGCATGGGCGCAGTATAGGGGCCGGCGGCCGCGCGTCCCGTGAGAAAGTCGCGCCGCCGCCGGCCGCGGGCGGTTCAGCCGGCGACGGCCGCCGCGTGCAGGGAGCGCAACACGGTGTGGAGGATCCCGCCGTTGCGGTAGTAGTCGATCTCGACGGGCGTGTCGATGCGCACGATTGCTTCGAAGCGGACCCACTGGCCGCCGGGCTTGCGGGCGGCGACCTGCACCACCTTCTTGGGCGTCAGCGTGTCGTCGATCGCCACGTCGAACGTCTCGTCACCGTCGAGGCCGAGGCTGGCGGCGTTCTCGCCCGCGCGGTACTCGAGCGGCAGCACGCCCATGCCGACGAGGTTCGAGCGGTGGATGCGCTCGAAGCTCTCGGCCAGCACGGCGCGCACGCCGAGCAGGAAGGTCCCCTTGGCCGCCCAGTCGCGGCTCGAGCCCATGCCGTAGTCGACGCCGGCGAGCACGATCGTCGGGACGCCGCGCTCCTGGTACCGCTGCGCCGCCTCGTAGACGGAGACCACCTCGCCGCTGGCGAGGTCGGTCGTCCAGCCGCCCTCGGTGCCGGGCGCCATCTCGTTCTTGAGGCGGATGTTGGCGAAGGTGCCGCGCGTCATCACGCGGTCGTTGCCGCGGCGCGCGCCGTAGCTGTTGAAGTCGCGCGGCTCGACGCCCCGCTCCATGAGGTACTGGGCGGCCGGCGAGTCCTTGGCGATCGAACCGGCCGGGCTGATGTGGTCGGTGGTCACCGAGTCGCCGACCTTGACCAGCACGCGGGCGCCCAGGATCGGCGTGATGGGGCCGGGCATCGCGGCCATGTCGACGAAGAACGGCGGCTCCTGCACGTAGGTGGAGTCCTCGTCCCAGTCGAACAGCTCGCCCCCCTTGACCGGGATGGCGTTCCAGGCCGCATTGGAGCGCTCGATGCCGTCGTACAGCCGCCGGAAGGTCTCCGGCTTCATCGCCTGCTCCATCGCGGCGGTCAGGTCGGCCGGCGTCGGCCACAGGTCGCGCAGGAAGACCGGCGTGCCGTCCGCGTCGTGCGCCAGCGGGTCGTTCAGCGGGTCGAAGTCGACGGTGCCGGCGATCGCGTAGGCGACAACCAGCGGCGGGCTCGCCAGGTAGTTGGCCTTGACGTGCGGGTTGATGCGCCCCTCGAAGTTGCGGTTGCCCGAGACGACCGCGGCGGCGACGAGGTTCCCCTCGGCGATCGCCTCGACCACCG
>JAHYJQ010000268.1 GCA_019429025.1 Trueperaceae bacterium
ACATCCTTGATCGTTGGCATGATGCTACCGAAGCAGCTTAGCATATCGATTTACGACATGCGTTCCGAGCCTGGCGGGGGTGGGGCGTGCTGCCGGCCACGCCCATGCCAGGGTCGCCACAGGAGCGAGTGGGATCATTGACTAGCACGCATTCTGGGCGACGCGCGGTGTCTGCCGACGCCTCTCGGGGCGTGGGCGCGCACTTGACGCCGGCGTCGAAAAACGATTAGCGTAACGGCACCGAACCAGACGCCGCCGGGCTACGGTGGCGCCGAACGGTCCTCGGCGTCGACCCTGGCGCCGAACACCGTCCGATCCGCGCACCCGTGTCGCGGTCGGCACCCGGGGCCTCCCCAGGCCGGATGGAGGGATTGTCGTGAGCACGCTCTACCAAGGCGCTTTGGACGAACTGGCGCAGGTCTTCGCCAAGGTCGATGACACCGCCGTCGACCGCGCCTGCGAGATGATCCGCGACGCCAAGCGCGTCGTGGTCTTCGGCGGAGGCCGCGAACGGCTGCAGATCATGGGCTTCGCCATGCGCCTCCACCACATGGGCCTCGACGTCGCGGTCGAGGGCGACATGACCACGCCGCCCGTCGGGCCGAGCGACCTCTTCGTCGTCACCGTCGGCCCGGGCGAGATCTCCACCGCGCTGGCGCTGCTGGGCGTCGCCAAGGAGGCAGGCGCCAAGATCCTGTTCCTCACCGCCCAACCGCAGGGACGCGGCGCCGCCTACGCCGACTACGTGCTGACGATCCCGGCGCAGACGATGGCCGACGACCAGGGTCCGGCGAAGACCTCGGTGCTGCCGATGGGCTCGCTGTACGAGGGCGCCCTCTTCGTGCTGTTCGAGGTCATGGTCCTCAAGCTCATCGCGCTGACCGGGGTGACGCCCGAGCAGATGCGCGCGAACCACACGAACCTCGAGTGAGCGGAGGAGGACGACCTTGAGCGAAGCGGTGCAGCCCGTCCTGTCGATGCGCGGCATCGACAAGTCGTTCGGCGGTCTGCGGGCGGTCATCGACGGCCACCTGGAGGCCCACGCCGGTGAGGTGCTGGCGATCGTCGGCGACAACGGCGCCGGCAAGTCGACCTTGATCAAGGTGCTCACCGGCGTCTACCAGGCCGACGCCGGCGAGATTCGGGTGGGCGGGCAGCCCGCCCACTTCCGCAACCGGCGCGACTCGATCAACGCCGGCATCGACGCCGTCTACCAGAACTTGGCCCTCGTCGACCTGCTGCCGGCGCCCGCCAACGTCTTCTTGGGCCACGAGCGGGTGGTCAAGGTCCTCGGCATCCCATTCCTCGACAACCGCGGGATGCGGCGCGAGACCGTTCGCATCCTCCAAGAGCGGGTCGGCGTGCACCTCGACGGGCTCGACCAGCCCGCGCTCAACCTCTCCGGCGGCCAGCGGCAGGCGGTGGCCATCGCCCGCGCGGTCAACGCCGCCGACCTCAAGGTGCTCGTGCTCGACGAGCCGGTCGCCGCGCTCGGTCCGCAGGAGACGAAGGCGACACTCGACCTCGTGCGCTCCGTGCGTGACAAGGGCATCGCCGTGATCATCATCAGCCACAACCTGGAACACGTGTTCGCGGTCGCCGACCGCGTGCAGGTGATGCGCGGCGGCCGCGTCGTCGGCGTGGTCAATACGGCCGAATCGACCAAGCGCGAGGTCTTGGGCCTCATCGTCGGCGCAGAGACGGAAGAGGTGCTCGAGGCATGAACTCTCCCGCATCCCACCGAGGTGCCCCATGACGACAGCGACCGGCCCGGTGGCCCACCGCCGCCGCGAGCTCCCCTGGTGGAGCCGCTTCATCAACGTGCTCGGGCCGATGATCATGATCGTCGCGCTGTGCATCGTCATGGCGTTCGCGCAGCCGCGCTTCTTCGGCGTACCCAACCTGATGATCATCCTGCACGACATGGCGATCTACATGGTGCTGGGCATGGCGATGACGCTTGTGATCACGGCCCGCGGTATCGACCTCTCCATCGGCGCGGTCGCGGCTCTGTCGGCCGTCGTCATGGCGATGCTCATCAAGGACGGCGGCTGGAACGCCTACCTGGCGATGGCCGCCGCCGTCGGCATCGGCCTCGTCTGCGGCTTCGTCAACAGCGTGATCATCACCCGCATCCGCGTGCCCGACCTGCTCGCCACCCTGGCGATGGACCAGGTGTACCGCGGCATCGCGCTGGTGCTCGCCGCCGGCACCGTGCTGGCGCAGTTCCCGGACCCGATCCCCTTCATCGGCCGCGGCCGGCTGTTCGACACCGTCCCCGTGTCCGCGGTCGTCGGCATCCTGGCGCTCCTGCTCGGCTTCGTGCTCTACAACTACACCTTCATCGGCCGCTATGCGGCGGCGATCGGCGGCAATAAGGAGTCCGCCATCCTGGCCGGCATCAATGTCGTGCGTCACAAGACCTACCAGTACGTCCTCATGGGCGGAGCCGCCGCGGTCGCCGGCATCCTGCTCACGGGCCGGCTCAACGCCGTGCAGGCGACGGTCGGCCAAGGCTTCGCGTTACACACGATCGCGGCGGTCGTCGTCGGCGGCACGGTGCTGTTCGGCGGCCGCGGCACGATGGTCGGCACCCTCGTCGGGGTGACGCTGCTGTCCATGGTGACGAATGCCATGGTCATGCTGCGCTTCCCGTTCTTCTGGCAGCTCGTCGCGTCCGGCGTGATCATCATCGCCTCGATCGGCTTCTACAGCTACATGCTCCGGCGCGACAACAAGGACAAGGAGGACTTCTGACCGGCCGTCCCACCCGCTCGTACGCCGGTCCGGTGCGCCCTGCCCGGACCGCACGCCCCGCGCGCCGCGGGCGACGCAGCCCCGGCCCGACTGGAGGAACACGGATGCACCATCAGCGCATCAAGACGCTCGTCACCCTGCTCGCTGCGGCGTTGCTCCTCGCCCAGGCGAGCGCCCAGCGCCTCCCGCTTGTCCCGCTCCCCGACGACGGCGAGCGTGCCTTCTGGTGGTACTACCAGGTGCAGGAAGAGGCGCCGCTGGAGGCGCTGCAGGCGGTCGTGGGCGCGCCGGCCACCCCGCTGGCGGTCACCGTCGACACGCCGGTCCGCATCGCCGTCATCTACCCCAGCCTCGACGTGTCCGACGCCTGGCTCAGAGGCTACCTCGCGATGGTGGCGCGCCTCGAGGAGATCGGCCTGCCGTTCGAGGCCGTGCAGTTCGCCTCCGGAATCAACGACCACGTCATGCAGGCCACCTACACCGAGCAGGTGATCAACGACGACTACGAGTACGTCGTCTACGGCCCGACGGAGCTGCTGATCAACGCCGAGAACATCCGCGACCTCGTCGCCGCCGGCAAGAAGGTCATCATCTTCACCTACGACCAGGTGCTGCAGACGCTGGGCGACGACCAGCCGCTCATGTACGCCGCCTTCTCGCACTACAACGGCTCGCAGATCAAGTGCGACTGGGTGCTCGAGAACCTCGGGACCTCTGGCTCGTACGCCGTCATGCGCGGCGTCCCCGGCCTGGTCGACGACCAGCGCTCGGGCGGCTTCATCGACTGCCTTGAGCAGAACGCCGACTGGAAGCTGGCCTACGAGCACTACGGCAACTTCGAGCGCGAGGGCGGCTTCAACGGCAGCCAGCAGGTGCTGACCGCCTACCCCGAGGTCACCCTGATCCACAACGCCAACACCGCGATGGCGATGGGCACGCTCTCCGCCGTGCTGTCGATGAACGCGCTCGACCGCGTGACGGTCAGTGGCTGGGGCGGCACGGGCGATGAGCTCGATGCCCTGGTGCGTGGCGAGCTCGGCTTCACCCCCATGCGCATGGCCGACGACCTGGGCGTGGCGATGGCGGAGGCGATCCGCTACGACGTCGAGGGGCGCGCAGACGAGCTGCCGCTGGTGTTCCTCGGTCGCATGACGATCGCGACCGGCGACATGAGCGAGGAAGAGGTCATGGCCATGCGCGAGGTGGCCTTCCGCTACACGGGTGTTGCGGCCCTGGAGCGCTGAGCGACGGCGGCTGACGATTCGCGCGACGCGTGACGACGACGGGTGGGGTACGCTTGAACCCCACCCGTCGCTTGCGGGGGGTGGCCGCGGCGGCAAGCACGCATCGATCGGGAATCCACGCGTCGTCGCCCTCCTCCGCCAGGCACCCCACACGCGCCGCGACGGCCACGACGCCCCGGAAGGGCACGCCCTGAACCACCCCGCGAACCCCACCACCCCCACCCTCCTCGGCCTCGACCTCGGCAGCTCCAGCCTCAAGGCGCTGCTGCTCGGCCTCGACGGCCGCGTGCTCGCCGAGCGCAGCGCCGCCTACCCCACGCG
>JAHYJQ010000003.1 GCA_019429025.1 Trueperaceae bacterium
AGCCGCGCCTCGCGACCGAACTCCGCCGCCCAGTCGACCGGGTGGGCCACGCGTCGCCACGGCAGCAGGACCGGCCGCACCGCGGGCGGGCCGCCGAGCGCGACGCTGCCGCTCACGCGGGTCGCTCCGTCATGCGCCCCCGCCATTCAGGCGGGCCCGTCGTCGCTGCCGTGGATGGGACGCGCCAGCACCGTGTCGTCGACCCGCAGGCCCAAACGCAGCAGGTTGACCCGCGGCACCCACAGGTAGGCGCCGGCGCCCTCGGATGCGATGAGGGGCACCGCGACGGCGCTCCCGTCCGGCAACTTGAGCGCGACCTCGTCGAAGTCGCCGACCACCTCGCGCCACGCCCGGACGATCCCGGCGTCGACGGCCACGCCGCCGACGGGCACGGCGGCGGGCGCGAGCCGCACGACGAGCCGGGCGGTGCGCGGCCTGCGCGTGCGGATCCGCAGAAGGCCGACGTGCACGAGGCGGGTGACCACCGCCCGGGCCTCCTCCTCTGCGATGTCGAGCTCGCGCGCGATGCGCGCGACCGTCCAGTGCCCGTTCACCGCCGCCAGCACACGCTGCTCGGGGGACCCCAGCGAGGGCCGGGCGCCGCCATCCTCGGCACCGAAGGGCACGGCGTCGCGCTCCACCATCGGCGGCTTCTCGCCGGACCGGCGCGACTCGTCCAGGCGCCGCAGCGCGTCGAGCACGATCGCCTCGGTGCTGGCCTCGACGGTCGTGCGCGGCGCCGGCAGGCCGGCCGTGAAGGCGAAGGCGCCACGCTCGTCGCCGAACAGCGCGTCGACCGCGGCCGGGCCCTCGAGGTCGCCGAACTCGGCGTGCCGCAGCTGCCCGCGCTCGAAGTAGAAGCGCGCCCGACCGGACGGGTGCTGCACGCTGAGGCGGCCCGTCCGCTTGGAGGCGGCGAGCAGTTGGAACAGGTCCACGAGCGAGAACAGGCCCAGCGTGCCGGTCACGTGAGCCATGCTACCAGGGGCGCTCCCCGGTCTCCGAATCGCGCCGCCGCGGAGCCCGGCACGCGCCGCGGCGGAGCCCGGCACGCGCCGCGGCGGAGCCCGGCACGCGCCGCGGCGGAGCCCGGCACGCGCCGCGGCGGAGCCCGGCGCGCGTTCAGCAGACCTCGTCCGGATGCGGGACGTCGACCGCGACCACGTCCTCTTCGGCCGGGCCGGCCGCGATCCCCAGGACGCCATGCCCCGCCGTCCAGGCGCCGCCGTCGGGCGCGGGCACGGGGACCGCGGTGCGCGTGACGACGGTCGACCGCCCCTGGAGGGCGAGCGGCGGCAGGTCCCCCACGAGCATCGGGTTGACGCCGTAGCGCAGGTGCGCGCGGCCCGCCAGGCCCGCGCGCAGACCGCGCTCGAGCCACGCCCGACCCTCGTCGATGGCGGGGTCGGGCGGCCATGGCCGGGTCCAGCTGGCCGCGTTGGCGGACGGCTGCACGAGCACCTGAGCGCCGAGGCCGTCGAGGCGTTCGACCACGTGGTGGTACCAGCCGTCGAGGCAGACGGCGACCGCGACGCGGCCCACGGGCGTGTCGACCACCGGCAGGTCCTCGAGGCGGCCCCGGGCGAGCCCCACGCGCCGCTCGAGCCCCTCGGTGAGGAACACCTTCCGCGCCCGACCGACGACGGCGCCGCTGGGGGCGAAGAGCAACGCGAGGTTGTGCACCCGCGGATCGACGACGTGCAGCCCGCGGGCGGCCTCGTAGGCCACGGTCGGGAAGAAGCCGCTGCCCGCGACCAGGCTGGCCCCGGTCTCGCGCGCGGCCCGGGCGAAGGCCGCCGTCCACATCGCGTACGCGTCCACCGCGAGGTCGGCGTACGCGGCGTCGCTCCAACGCCACCGTCGGCGCCACGCCAGCGCCGTCCAGCGCGCGCCGCGCCGGCGCAGCAGCGCCCGGCCGGCGGACCACAGGCCGTCGTCGAGGAGGTCGCCGACGCGCCCCGCGGTGGCCAACAGCGGCAGCGCCCACAGCTCGGGGAACGCGACGAGGGCGGGGCCGGGCGCCCCCGCGACGGCCCGGGCGGCGAGGTCGGCCACCCGGTCCGCGAAGCGCTCCGCCGACGCGTAGTCCTCGGCGCGCCACCTCGGCTGCACCGCCGCGAGCCGCACCAGGCGGGCCATGGCATCAGCGTACCCGAGCGCCGGGTCGGCGACGCCGACGGTTACACTCGGTGGGTGACGCTGCGCCTGGGCCGCTACCTGGTTCGCGAGGTCGCCGGCCTCTACCTCCTCGGTGTCGTCGCCCTCTGCCTGCTGCTGTCGATCGACCTGCTCAGCGTCATGGCGCGCTTCCTGGTCGAACACGACGCGGGCGCCCTCACGATCGCGCGGCTGCTGGCCTTCAAGCTCCCCTGGTTCCTCCACCTCACCCTGCCGCTGGCGGTGGTGTTCTCGATCCTGGTCGCGAGCGGGCGCCTGGCCAAGGACGCCGAGCTCAAAGCCGCGTACGCCGGCGGCGTGCCGCCCATCCGGCTGCTCACCCCGCTCATCGGCGTCGGCGCGGTCGTGACGGTCCTCGCGTTGGGGATCAACGGCTGGCTCGAGCCGTGGGGCGAGGCCGCCTACCAGCGCGAGATCCAGGGCTTCCTCTACGCCCGGCCGCCGGCGGCGACGCAGGTCGATACCGCCTTCGCGATCGATGGCGTCGGCACCTTCTTCGCGGCCCGCCTGCGCGCCGACCGCGACGACCCGACGCGCGCCGAGCTCAGCGGGGTCCTGGTGGTGCTCGCGGACGGACGCACCGTCACCGCCCCCCGAGGCGCCTGGGACGCGATCACCCGGACGTGGACGCTCGAGGGCGCCCGCGTCACCGCGGCGGGCGCTTCCCAGGGCGAGCCGGGGCCAGACACGCTGGCCCTCCCCTTCCCCCTCGAGTCGACGCCCGAGCAGGCCCTCATGCGGCCCGCGCTGCAGACGCTGACCCAGCTCGCGGCCCGCGTGGGCGACCTGCGTGACGCCGGCGGCGACGTCGCCGAGGCGCGCTTCGCCCTGCACCGGCGGCTGGCCGACGCCTCCAGCGCCGTCGTGTTCGCGCTGGCGGCGGGCGCGCTGGCGCTGCGGGTGCGGGGCCGCGCCACCGGCCTCGGCTGGACGATCGCGCTCGTCGTCGCGTTCTGGGCGAGTTGGACGCTGACCGGGACGCTGTTCGACCGCGGCGTGGTGGGCGCCCTCGGCGCGGCCTGGGCCACCCCGGCCGCGGTCGCCGCGGCGGGCGGGGGCCTCGCCTGGTGGGTCGCGTCGCGATGAACGTCTGGGGCCGGGCGCTCGCGCGCGAGATCGCGCCGCTGTACGTCCTGGGCCTCATGGTGCTGACGCTGTTGCTGCTGCTCTCCTTCCTGCTCGACGTGCTCGCCGACGTCGTGTCGCGCGGCGTGCCCGCGGGCACGGTGGCGGCCTTCCTGCTGCTCAAGCTGCCCAGCGCCGCGGCGGCCGGCCTGCCGCTGGCGCTCCTGTTCGCGGCGCTGCTGGCGCTCTCGCGCGCGACGCAGGACGGCGAGCTGCGGGCCGCGCTGCAGCTCGGCGTCTCCCCGCTGGCGACCGTCCGCCCGATCCTGGTCGTCGGCGCCGCCGTCGCGCTCCTGACGCTGGCGAACAACGAGCTCCTCGTGCCGTGGGCGGAGCAGCGCGCGCTCGAGGTCCAGCGCGAGATCCTCCTGCGCAGCCCCGAGACCGTGCTGCGCTCGGGGGCCTTCTTCGAGGACGCGCTCGGCAGGTCGATCTTCCTGCAGCGGGTCACCGCCGACGGCGAGCTGGAGGGCATCACCGTCATCGCCCCCGGCGGCAGCCAGGGGCCGAGGCAACTCATCGAGGCGGCCCGCGGCGTCGCCGACCCGGCGGCGGGCGTGTGGCGGCTCGAGGACCTGCGCCTGCGCTCCTTCCGCTCCGGCCGTACGGTGATCGACGTGCGCGCCGAGTCCGCCCTCCTGCCCGTCCGCGGCCTGACCGCGGGCGTCGTCGGCAGCGTCGACCTCGTCACCCTGCCCCTGCCCGAGCTGCTGCGCCGCGTGCGCGAGGGCGGGCGCGACACCGCCGCCGAGCTCACCGCGCTGCACCGCAAGGCCGCCGAGCCGGCGGCGGCGCTGGCGTTCGCGCTGTTCGCGGCGGCCGTCGCCTTCGCCGGCGTCCACCGCGCCGCCCCCCTGGGGCTCGTGTCCGTCTTCGTCCTGACGTTCGTGTACTACGCCACCTGGAGCGTCGCCAAGCTGCTGGGGGCCCAGGGCACGGTGCCCGCGGTGGTCGCCGGTTGGGCGCCCGTCGCCCTGTACGCGGTGGCCGGCGCCGCTCTGCTGCTGCGGGCGGTGCGCCGGTGAGGGTCGCGGCCGCCCGCGCTGGCGGCGCGCGCGTCGCGGGCGGCCGCGACCCGGGGGCCCGCGGCGCGGTCGCGCCCGGCGCGGCCGCCCGCCGCCTGCCGGCGCTCGTGCGACGCGCGCTGGCCGGCCTGGGCGTCGTCGCCCTGCTGGCGTGGTCGGGCGCGCTGGCGGCGACGCTGACGATCGACACCGGCGACGACCCGAACGCCCGGCTGGAGCTGCGCCGCACGCGGCTCCCCAGCGGCGCGGAGGTCGAGCTCATCGTGCTGACGGGCGAACGGGTCACGCTGAGTGTCGACGACCTCATCATCGTCGGCGGCCGCATCGAGCTCGACGTCGACGCCCGCCTGGTGCGCGTCATCGGGCCCGGCAGCTTCACGTCCGGCGAGGAGCGCCTCGAGGGCGAAGACCTGGAGCTGCGGCTGGACGAGGAACGCGTCCGCGCCGTCGACGCGATCGTCTTCACCAGCGCGATCGACGTCAGCGGCGACCTCGCGGAGCGCCTGCCGGGCCAGCTGACCTTCACCGAGGGCCTGGCGTCGCCCTGCTCGCGCTGCTCGCAGGAGGTCCTCGACTACGCCTTCCGCGCCGCGAGCATGACGCTCTTCCCCGGCGACCGGCTGGTCGGCCACGACGTGGCGGTGCAGGTGCGCGGCGTCACCGTGCTGCGCCTGCCGGTGCTGGTGATCCCCCTCGCGCAGGGCGATCGCCAGCCGCGGCTGGCGATCGCCAGCGGCAGCGCGGCGCGCCGCGCCGAGGTGTCGCTGCGCTGGCCCTACGTCGCCGGGTCCGACGGCATCGGGACCTTCACCGTCCGCTACCTGGCGGACGTCGACCCGACCGCCGACGCCGGGCTCGCCGGGCGCCTCCTGGGCGGCGCCGTCGAGGTTGGCTACCTCGGCTTCGAGCTCGATCACCGCCTGTACGACGACGTGGGGAGCGGAACGGCGTTCGTCGCGTACGAGCCGCCGCGCGCGGCCAGGCCGGCGACGCCCGGCTTCGCCGCCCGCGAGCCCAGCGACGCCGAGTGGACCGTGCGGTTGGCGTACGCGGCGGAGCAGGTCGGGGCCGAGCCCACGATGCGCTTCGAGGTCGCACGCGCCGACGCGCTCACCCCGGGCCGCTGGACCTACCTGGCCTCCCTCGGTGTGAGCGACCCCGACGCCGCCGACGGCGTCGGGCTGCGCACCCGGGTCGACAGCCAGGGGTTCATCGACGGCGACCCGGGCGTCGACCCGCGGACGCCGCCCCCCTACGCCGATCGCCGCACGCCGCGCGTCACCGGCCTGCAGCTGCGCCTCGACCCGCTCGACCTGACGCGGCTGCAGCTGTGGCAGCTGCGGGTGACGTCGGCGAGCCTCGACCTCGGGATCTTCGAGGACGCCGCCAACCCCGTCAACCGGCGCGCCGCGGCCTTCGGCATCATCGCCGACGGGCGGCTGGCGCTGGCGCATCAGGTGAGCCTGGTGCCCTGGACGGTGTGGAGCGGCGGGCGACTCGAGGCCGACAACCGCTTCGAGGGCCGCTACTACGGCTCCGCGGAGCGCGCCGTCCAGTGGCGCACCCGCATCGCCTTCGGCCAGGCCTTCGGGAACTTCGGGAGCGCCTCCCTGACGTTCACCCGCGACGTCACCGAGGGCGAGACGCCCTTCCGCTTCGACGCGGCCGTCGCCCGCTCGCGCAGCGACGTCGGCTTCGGCGTCGAGCTGCGCCCCGTGCCCTGGCTGAGCCTGCGGAGCGACGGCGGCTACGTCCTCGTCGAGAACCGCCGGCCCGAGACGGTCGGCTGGGCGCCGCTGACGAGCCGGCTGACGGCGTTCGGCAACCTCGCGGGCGTGGACGCATCGCTCGAGCACCGCTGGCCGATCCTCGACGAGGACCCGGGCACCCTGCGCGCGAGCATCTCGCTCCAGGGACGCCGCGTCGCCGTCGACCTGCGCGTCGGGCTGGAGCACCTGCAGGACCTGTACGTCGAGCCCGCCGAGCCGCGCGTGGCGGAGACGTTCACCCGCTTCACCTGGCGCGCCGCGTACGAGGGCTGGGTCGCCGTGGACCTGACCGCCACCTACCGCCCCGAGCCGGCCGCCGACGCGAGCGGCCGCGTCCGCACCGTCGATCCGCTCGACCTCCGGCTCGAGCTGGGGAACCTGCGCACCGGTGAGGCGCGCCCGGGGCTGCGCCTGCAGGCGCAGTACGACACCGAGCTCGAACGCTTCGAGCGCCTCGACGTCGACCTCCGGGCCCGCCTCGGGCCGGTCGAGCTCGAGGCCCGCGAGCGCGTGACGCTGCCGGACACCCGCGTCACCGAGGCCCGGCTCGCCGTGACCTGGCAGGGCGTCGCCCGCCTCGAGGCCCGCGGCTTCGAGTGGCTGCCGCCGGCGGTCTTCGGCCACGAGGTCGAGCCCCGCGTGCGGCAGCTCAGCGTGCAGCTGCGCGAGGAGCGCGAGCGCGCCGCCGGCCGTTGGGAGCTGGGTTGGCGCGCCACGCTCGACCCGGCGCTCGAGGAGACGGGCCGACGCGACACGCGCTTCGAAGCCCGGGTTTCGCTGCTGCAGGAGAACGTCGGGCCCTGGTTCGTCAGCGTCGAGGGTCTCGGCGAGTGGGCGCTGGCCGACGACCGGCAGCCCGAGGCCTTCCTGCGCCGCGCCTCGCTGACGTTCGGCGCCGACGTGGCCGAACGCTTCGGCGTGCAGGGCCGGCTGAGCTACCAGGCGACCTACGACCGGCTACGCGAGGAGTTGGGCCGCAGCGAGCTGACGATCGGCGAGCTGACGGTGGCGGTGCGGCCGACCGACCAGCTCACGCTCGGCGCGCGCATCCAGGACGTGTGGGAGTTCACCCGCAGCGACCCGGCGCGCTCGCCGTGGAACTTCCAGCCCGAGGTGTTCTTCGTGTGGGACCGCTGCTGCTGGGCGCTGGCGGGCTCGTGGAACGCCGAGACCGGCGCCGTGCGCCTGGTGCTGACCGGGCCCGGCGCCGACAACGGGCTCGAGCAGGTCCTCGACACCGACTGGACCTTGCCGCGCGTGGCCCTGCGCGGGGACGCGGAGCAGCCATGAGACGCCTCCTGACGGCGCTCATCGCGGTCGCGGCCGTGGCCGGCTGCACCGGCACCTTCACGCCGCCGCTCCCGACGCTGTACCTCGTCTTCCTCGAGGCCGACGGCGGCGAGCCCGCCCGCGTGGCGCTGCTCGACTTCGTCGTCACCGCCAGCGAGCGCCGGCTCGACCTCCTGACCGCGCAGGCGTACCGCTTCGACGCGGGCGAGACGCTCATCGCCATCGACGTCATGGACCGCGTCGAGCGCCAGGAGGCGTGGGTGCTGACCGCCGCCGGCGCCGCCTCGCGCGCGCTGACGCTGCACCGGCTCGACCTGCGCTCGCTCCCGGACGTGCCCGGCACCGCGCTGACCCCGGCCGCCCCGCCGTTGGCCCTCACGGACGCCGACGGGGCGTGGATCGGGTTCGATGCCGCCACCGGCGTGCCCACCGGCTGCCTGTCGGGCCTGGTGGTCGCCCCGGCCGGCGACGCCGTCGCCCTGTGGGACGCGGGGGCCGGCGCAAGGTGCGGCGCGGTGGCCGACGCGCCCGATCCCCGCGTCCACCTGCTCGACGTCGCGGCCGGGACGGTGGGTGCGCCGATCGCCGAGGCCCGCGCGCCCGGCGTCCGGCCCGGGGACCCCGAGCTCGGGCGCGGCGACCGGCTGCTGCTGGTGCGGCGGCCCACCGCGGTCGACCCGGACACCGTGCGGGTGGCCGAGTTCGGCTTCGCGGACGCGGTCCCGCCGGCCCTCGCCGAGGGAACGCTGGTCGAGCGGTTCCTCGACCTGGCCGGCGTCCCCGGCGGCTTCGCCGCGCTCCGCCGGGTCGACGGCGGCGGGCGCGAGGTCGTCGTGCACCTGCGGACGGGCGACGAGCCCGCGGTGCGAGCGATGCCGGACGACGCCACCGCCCTGTTCGTCGACGACAGCGGCGCGCTGAGCACGCTGCTGACGACCGGTGGCGGGCGCATCGGCGTCACCTACCCGGACGAGGCCGAGCCCCGCGAGATCTCGTTCGCCGCCAGCGACCTGACGATCGACCCGCTCAACGCCTACGCCCTCGCGGTGCGGCCCGGGGGCGTCTGCGTCGTCGACCTGCTGGTCCCCAGCCGCTCGGCGGGCTGCGACCTGGCGATCGATGCGGCGGTCCGCGAGGCGCTGGCCGGCGCCCGCTTCGTCACCTGGACGTTCGCCGAGCCCAGCGGCCCCTGACCGGACCGGCGTGGCGCCCTGCGGCGCGCCAGGCGTGACGCCCAGCGGCACGCCCCGCCCGATGCCCCCGGCGCGCCCTGCGCCCCGCACGAGGCCGGCTCAGCCGGGCGTCAGCCGCGCCAGGCCGTCGGCGATGCGGTCGCGCACGCCGGCGTCGACCATCTTGCGGGCCGTCGCGAGCGCGTTGCGGACCGCGCGGGCGTCCGCCGACCCGTGACCGATGAAGGCGTAGCCGTCGACACCGAGAAGTGGCTGCGCGCCGTACGTCGCCGGGTCGAGGCGGTCGGCGATCGCGCGCAGCGCGGGCCGCGCCAGGAGGCCGCCGATCTTGGCCCGCAGCGAGCTCCCCAGGGCGTCGCGCACCATGCCGAACAGCACCTTGGCCTCGCCCTCGGCCAGCTTGAGCATGACGTTGCCGGTGAAGCCGTCGGCGACGACGACGTGCGTGGTGCCGGCCAGCAGGTCGCGGCCCTCGACGTTGCCGTGGAAGCGGATGCCCGGCGTCGCCTTCAGCAAGGCGTGCGCGGCGAGCGTCAGCTCGTTGCCCTTGCCCTCCTCCTCGCCGATCGACATGAGGCCGACGGTGGGGTCCGGGTCGCCGTAGAAGGCGCGGGCGTACACGCTGCCCATCACGGCGAACTGCTGCAGGTAGGCGGGCTTGCAGTCGGCGTTGGCGCCGGCGTCGATCAGCGCGGTGAAGCCCGTCTTACCGGGGATGTTGGCCAGGATCGCTGGCCGGTCCACGCCCGGCAGGCGGCCCAGCACCAGCAGCGCGGCCGCCAGGGTGGCCCCCGAGTGCCCCATCGACACGACGGCGGCCGCCGCGCCGTCCTTCACCAGGCGGGCCGCCACCACCACCGAGGCGTCCTTGCGCCGGCGCACGTCGCTGGCGCTGTCCTCCATCGCGATGACGTCGCCCGCGTGCACGATCGGGAGCTCCGCCCCGCGCGCGCGCAGCGCTTCCCGCAGCCGCGCCTCGTCCCCGACGAGCACCACGCGCTCGCCCGCGGCGACCGCCTGCAGCGCGCCGTCGATGGCGGCGTCGGGCATGCGGTCGCCCCCCATGGCGTCGAGGGCGATCAGCGGCGGCTGGGACGTGGCGGAGACGGCTTCGCTCATGGCGCCCATGGTACGTCACCGCCGCGGACGTCGGAACGCCGTCCTCAAGGCCGCGCCGGGGGCGCGGCCCGCGGCCGCCGCGCGCACCACGCTCGCCGCGCGAGGACCACCGGCCGAGGCGGCCGCCCGGGCTAGGATGGCCCTCGTGGACGTGCGCACCTTCGAAGCCCCGGGCGGCGAACGCCTCGACGTCGCCATCGCCCAGGCGCTGGCGCTGTCGCGCACCTACGCCAAGGAGCTCATCGACGAGGGCTACGTCACGATCGACGGGCGGCCGGTGGGCAAGCCGGCCACCCAGCTCGACGGGCACGAGCTCGTCTCGGTCCTCGTGCCGCCCCCGCGCCCCGTGATGGTGGAGGCCGAGGACCTCGACCTGGCGATCATCTACCAGGACGACGACCTCGCCGCCATCGACAAGCCCGCCGGCATGACGGCGCACCCGACCGCCACCGTGCGCAGCGGCACCGTCGTCAACGCGCTGCTGGGGCGCATGCGGCTGTCGAAGGAGGCGAACCTCGATCCCGCCGACGACGCCTACCGGCCCGGCATCGTCCACCGGCTCGATCGCGACACCTCGGGCGTCATGGTGGTCGCCAAGCACGACGAGGCGCATCGGGCGCTGTCGGCCGCCTTCAAGAAGCGCCTGACCGAGAAGGCGTACGTCGCCATCGCGGTCGGCGAACTGCCCGACGAGGTGCACGTCGACGCGCCGATCGGCCGCCACCCGGTCGAGCGCCAGCGGATGACCGTCGGCGGCGGCAACCCGAAGTCGGCGTCGACGATCGTGCGCGCCCTGGCGCGCGTGCCGGGCTACACGCTGGTGCGGGCGCTGCCCCACAGCGGCCGCACCCACCAGATCCGCGTCCACCTGGCCCACCTGGGCGCGCCCATCCTGGGCGACACCGTCTACGGGCGTCCGTCCGGCGTCATCGACCGCCAGGCCCTGCACGCGCAGCGCCTCACGCTGCCGCACCCGCGCGACCACCACGCCATCACCTTCACCTCGCAGATCCCCGTCGACATGGTCCACGCCTGGCTGGCGCTGGGCGGCTCGTGGCCGATCGACGGCCTGGAGACGCCCTGACCCCCCCGCCCGAAAGGAGCCCCATGGCCCGCCCCACCACGAACCCCGACGACGTCCGCTGGCGCCTCGACAGCCTCTTCAGCGGCCTCGACGGCGACGACTACCGCGCCGCCCGCGCCGACCTCGAGGCGCGGGTAGGCGCCCTCGAGGCGCGCCTGGCGCGCGACGGCATCGGCGCCGGGGCACCGCTGCCGGGCGCGGAGCCGGCCGCGCGCTTGGGCGCCCTGCTCGACGAGCTGAACGACCTCTACGAGCGCCTGTCCGACGTCTCCGTGTTCCTCACCGGGTTCACGGCCGTGGACGCCTTCGACGACGCCGCGCAGGCCGAGGGCTCCACGCTGCGGCGGTTGACCGCGCGGCTCGCGCCCATCGGCGCGCGCGTGGCGGCCTGGATCGGACGGCTCGACCTCGAGGCGGTCGCGACCGCCGACCCGCGGGCGGCCGACCACGCGCACTACCTGCGCCGGCAGCAGCGCAAGGCGCGGCACCTGATGGGCGACGCCGAGGAAGTGCTCGCCGGCGCGTTGGCCCCGAGCGGCGGCGACGCCTGGGCCAAGCTGCACGGCGACCTCGCCGGCAAGGCGACGGTGACGCTGACGCTGCCCGGCGCGGACGCGCCCGAGGAGGCCGGCCTGGCCCGCCTGACGGTGCTGCAGGGCGACCCGGACCGCGCGGTGCGCGAGGCCGCCTACCGCGCCGAGGGCGCGCTGCTCGAGACCCACGCCGTGGCGATCGCGGCGGCGATGAACGGCGTCAAGGGCGAGGCGGGCACGCTCGCGGCGCGGCGCGGCTGGGCGGAGCCGCTCGACGAGGCCCTGTTCGCGAACGGCGTCGAGCGCACCGCCCTCGACGCGCTGCGCGGCGCGGTGGCGGCGGCCTTCCCCGCCATGCGCCGCTACTACGCCGCCAAGGCCCGCTTCCTCGGCCTCGAGCGGCTCGCCTGGTTCGACCGCCTGGCGCCCGTGCAGGTCGGCGCGCCGCGCACCTTCACCTGGGCCGAGGCGCAGGCGTTCGTGGCGGAACGCTTCGCGCGCTTCTCCCCGGTGCTGTCGGCACTGGCCGAGCGCGCCTTCGCCGAGGGCTGGGTCGACGTGCTGCCGCGCAAGGGCAAGCGCAACGGCGCGTTCTGCATGGGCACGCCCGGCAGGCGCGAGTCGCGCGTCATGCTCAACTTCGGCGGCCGGCTCGACGACGTGTTCACGCTGGCGCACGAGCTCGGCCACGCGTTCCACAACGACGCCGCCTACCGCGCGGGCCGCAGGCCGCTGCAGCAGAGCACGCCCATGACGCTCGCGGAGACCGCCTCGATCTTCTGCGAGACGCTGGTGACGCAGGCGCTGCTCGCCGAGTCCGACGACGCGACCCGCCTGGCCGTGCTCGAGCAGGACCTGCGCACGGCCGCGGCGTTGGTCCTCGACATCGACAGCCGCTTCCGCTTCGAGCGCGCCGTGTTCGCGCGCCGCGCGCAACGTGAGCTCTCCGTCGCCGAGCTCGACGCCCTGATGCTCGAGGCGCAGGACGCCACCTACGGCGAGGCGCTGGACCCGGCCGCGCGGCAGCCGCGCGCGTGGGCGAGCAAGCCGCACTACTACTCGGCACGGCGCGCGTTCTACAACTTCCCCTACGCCTTCGGGTACCTCTTCGGGCTCGGCGTGTACGCCCGCTACGAGGCGGAGCCGGACGGCTTCGCGGCGCGCTACGAGGCGCTGCTGGCGCGCACCGGCATGGCCGAGGTGGCCGACCTGGGCCGCGAGTTCGGCATCGACGTGGAGGACGAGGGCTTCTGGCGCGGCGCGCTCGGCGTGGCCGAACGGCGTGTTGCGGAGTACGAGGACCTGGTCGCGCGCCTGGGCGCGCGCTGAGGGGGTCGTGATGGACTATCGGAAGCTGTTCGACCTGACCGACCGGCACGCCCTGGTGATCGGCGCGGGCTCCGGCATCGGCGCGGCCGTGGCCGAGGGCCTGGCCGATGCCGGCGCGACCGTCGCCTGCGCCGACGTGGCCGCCGCTGCCGCGGAGGGCACCGCGGCGACGCTGGCCGCCAAGGGCCACGCCGCCAGCGCCCACGCCGTCGACATCACCGACGAGTCGGCGGTCGACGCGCTGATCGCCGCGGTCCCCGGCCTCGACGTGCTGGTGTGCACGCCCGCCGTCAACGTGCGCAAGCCGCTGCTCGAGACCTCCGCCGCCGAGTTCGACAAGGTCATCGGCCTCAACCTGCGGGGGAGCTTCTTCGTCATGCGCGCCGCCGGCCGGCGCATGGCCGCGCAGGGCCGCGGCTCGATCATCCTCTTCTCGAGCATCCGCTCCCTGACCGTCGAGCCGGGCCAGGGCGTCTACGCCGCCACCAAGGCCGGCACGTTGCAGCTGATCCGCGCACTGGCCGCGGAGCTGGGCCCCGCGGGCGTGCGGGCGAACGCCATCGCCCCGGGCGTCGTCGAGACGCCGCTGACCGCGCCGATCAAGGCGAAGCCCGAGTGGTACCGCGCCTACGCCGAGAAGTCCGCCCTGCAGCGCTGGGCCCAACCGAGCGAGATGGTGGGCCCCGCGATCTACCTGGCCTCGGACGCGGCCTCCTTCGTGACCGGCACCCTGACGATCGTCGACGGCGGCTGGACCGCGGTCGACGGCCGCTTCACGCCGCCGCTGTGAGCGACCGCGACGCGAGCGACCATGGCGCAAGCGACCACGGAGCGGCCGGCCCCGGCGCGATCCCCGACGTCGACGCGCTGGCGGCACGCGCGCGCGACGCCGTCGACGCCGAGGCGGTGCTGCGCCGCACCGTGGAGCTGGTGCGCGTCCGCAGCGTGTGGGACCCCGAGACCGGCGCCGACGAGGCCGCCGCCGCGGCCTACGTCGCGGACGAGCTGCGCGCCCTCGGCCTGAGCGTGACGGTGGACGAGGTCGCCCCGGGACGGCCGAACGTCGTCGCCGACTGGACCGGCGCCGCCTTCGAGCCGGGGTCGCACCGCACGCTCATGCTGGAGGGGCACACCGACGTGGTCACCGAGGGCGACCGCGAGCGCTGGTCGCGCGACCCCTACGGCGCCGACCTCGAGCCCGACCCCGCCGGCGGCGCGCGCCTCTACGGCCGCGGCAGCGCGGACATGAAGGCCGGCGTGGCGGCCGCCATCGAGGCCGTCGCCGCGCTGCGGCGCGCGGCGCCCGACCTGCCGGGCCGCGTGCGGCTGGGCATCGTCGTCGACGAGGAGGGCATGATGCTCGGCATCAAGCGCTTCGTCGCCGGCGGCTGGGCCGACGAGGTCGACGGCGCCATCGTGTGCGAGCCCGAGGAGCTCGAGCTCTGCCTGCACCAGAAGGGCGCCATGCGCCTGCACGTGCACGTGCGCGGCGTCATGGCCCACGGCGCCATGCCCTACGCGGGCGTCAACCCCATCGCCGGCCTGCAGCGCCTGCTGGCCGCCGTCGAGACCCTGCAGGACGAGGAGCAGGCGCGGCTCGGCGCGCACCCCTTCCTGGGCTTCCCGTGGCTGACGCCGACGATCGTGCGCTCGCCCGTCGCCGGCGAGGCCCAGCTCAACGTCATGCCCGACACCGCCTACGCGGCGCTCGACGTGCGCACCGTGCCCGGCCAGTCGCACGAGGCGCTCTTCGCGCGCCTGCGCGCCGAGGCCGACCGGGTCCAGGCCGGCATGCCGAACCTCGCGATCGAACTCGACTGGTTCGAGAGCCGCCCGTGGACCGAGACCGCGGCCGACGACCCGCTGGTGCGGGCGCTGGAGGCGGCCTACCCGACGGCGGTGGGCGGACCGCCGCGCTACGGCGGCGTGCCCGGCGCCACCGACGGCACCTTCCTGCACGCGGCGGGCGTGCCGATCGTCACCGTGGGCCCCGGCGACCGCACGATCCCACACCAGGTGGACGAGTTCGTGCGCGTCGACGACGTCGTCCGGGCGGCCAGGCTGTACGCCGAGGCCGCCGTCCGGTACCTTATGGCACCCCCACCGGTCGACGGGCCGCGCGCCGCGCGCCGCCGCACGTGACCCGCCGACCCCCCGATCCGCCGCGCACCCGCGCACGGATCCCCGAGGAGGCACGCATGACGCGCACGCACAGGTGGATCGCCGCCGCCCTCACGGCCGCCCTGCTCGCCGGCCACGCCCTCGCCCAGGACCCCGCTCCCGTGAGGGGCGGCACCGTCACCGTCGCGATCTCGGCCGACCCGCCCGGCTGGGACCCCACCCTGTCGACCTCGCAGGAGATCGCGCGGGTGACCTACGGCAACGTCTACGAGGGGCTCGTGCGCTTCGACCGCGACGGCGCCATCGTGTCCGCGCTGGCGACCGCCTGGCAGGTCTCCTCCGACGGCCTGGCGTGGACCTTCACGCTGCGTGAGGGCGTGCGCTTCCACGACGGCAGCCCGCTCACGGTGGATGACGTGCTCGCCAAGTTCGAGCGGGCGCGCGACCCGGACAGCGGGCACGTGAACACCGGCTACTACGCGGCGGTGGTCGACGTGCGCGCGCCCGACGAGCGCACGATCGTGTTCGAGCTCGACACGCCGAGCCGCAGCCTGCTGTACAACCTGGCGCGCCCCGACGCGATCGTCTACCCGCAGTCGCTCGCCGAGACCCAGCGCAGCCGCCCCGTCGGCACCGGGCCGTTCGTCTTCGCCCGCTACGTCGAGGGGAGCGAGGTCCGCCTCGAGCGCTTCGACGGCTACTGGAACCCCGAGCTGCCCTACCTCGACGGCGCCACCTTCCGCATCATCGGCGACGCCAACGCGCGCGTCGCGGCGCTGCAGGCGGGTGACGTCGACTACATCGGCGCTGCCATCCCACCCGAGCTGGTGCGCGTGCTGCAGGCCAACCCCGCGCTCAAGATCGCCTCGGGCACGGCCACGGCCGAGATCACGGTGGCGATGAACAACGCGCGCGCGCCGTTCGACGACCCCCGCGTGCGCCAGGCGATCACCCACGCGATCGACAAGGACGTCATCGTCGAGGGCGCCTTCTTCGGGCTGGGCACCGTGATCGGCACCCACATGAGCCCCTCCGAGGCCTACTACGTCGACCTGAGCGACACCTACCCCTACGACCCCGAACGGGCGCGGGCGCTGCTGGCCGAGGCCGGCTACGCCGGCGGCCTGAGCTTCGACTTCGAGCTGCCGGAGCCCTACGCCATCGAGCGCCGCACCGGCGAGATCATCGCCCAGCAGCTGCGCGAGGTGGGCATCGACGTCAACCTCTCGGTCGTCGAGTGGGGGACGTGGATCCAGCGCATCTTCCTGGCGGCCGACTACGACATGACGATCATCGGCCACTCCGAGCCGCGCGACATCAACGTCTACGCCAACCCCAACTACTACTACCAGTACGACAACCCGCGCATCGCCGAGCTGCTCGCGCAGGCGGAGGCCGCCCCCACGGCCGAGGCCGAGACCGCCGCCTTCCAGGAGATCGCTCGCGTCATCGCGGAGGACGCCGTCAACGTGTGGGTGTTCAGCCCCGCCAACACGGTCGCCGTCCGCGCCGACGTCTACGGCTTCTGGGTCGACCAACCCACCCCGGCCCTCGACCTGACGCGGGTGTACCGGGCGCCGTGAGCCCGCGGGTAGCATGAGCCCTCGGACGCCGGCACGGGGCGCGCCGCGCCGCAAGGCCGGCCAGCGTCACCGAGGCTAGCGCCTCCTCCGACGAGATGACCCGCTTCCTCGCCCGCCGCGTCCTCACCACGCTCGTGAGCCTCGTGCTCGCGAGCGTGGTCGTGTTCGGCGCGGTCCTGGCGGTGCCGGGCGACCCCGCGGCCGTCATCCTCGGGATGAACGCCGCGCCGGAGGCGCTGGCCGCCGTGCGCGAGCAGCTGGGGCTCGACGTCCCCGCCCCGCAGCGCTACCTGCGCTGGCTCGGCGGCGTGCTGCGCGGCGACCTCGGCGAGTCGATCCAGTACCAGCGGCCCGTGGCGCGGCTCATCGGCGACCGCCTGGGCGTGTCCTTGCCGCTCACGCTGGCGGCCGCGCTGCTGGCGACCCTCGTCGCCGTGCCGGTCGGAATCGCCACCGCGCTCAAGCGCGGCACCGTGTGGGACCCGCTGCTCGTGCTGGCGTCGCAGGTGGGCGCGGCGATCCCGTCGTTCTGGCTGGGGCTGCTGCTGATCCTGGTGTTCGCCGTCGGGCTGGGGTGGCTGCCGTCGGGCGGCTTCCCCGGCTGGGACGTCAGCGTGGGGCGCTCGCTGCGGGCGCTCGTGCTGCCCGTGCTGGCGCTCGGCCTGGGCCAGGCGGCGGTCATGACGCGCATGACGCGCGCCGCCATGCTCGACGTCCTGTCGCAAGACTTCGTGCGCACCGCCCGCGCCAAGGGTCTCGCGCGCCGCGCGGTGGTCGGCAAGCACGCGCTGCGCAACGCCCTGGTCACGCTGGTGACGGTACTGGGGCTGACGCTGGTCAACGTGTTCGTGGGCGCCATCGTCGTCGAGCAGGTGTTCTCGCTGCCCGGCATCGGGCGCCTGGCGCTCACCGCCATCGGCAACCGTGACTACCCGCTGGTGCAGGGCGTCGTGCTGCTGTACGCCAGCGCGATCGTCCTCATGTCGTTCCTCGTCGACCTCTCCTACGGCTGGCTCGACCCGCGGATCCGCTACGCATGAGGCATCGCCGACGCCCGCTGAACCTGGTCCTGGGCGGCGCGCTGGTCGGCCTGGTGGTGGCCGCCGCACTGCTCTCGTTCGTGTGGCTGCCGCACGACCCGCAGCGCATGGACTTCGCCGCCCAGCTCGCCGGTCCCAGCGCGACCCACTGGTTCGGCACGGACCACTTCGGCCGCGACCTGTTCTCGCGCGTGCTCATCGGCGCGCGTTCGACGCTCCTGGTGGGCGCCATCGCCGTCGGCATCGCGCTGTCGCTCGGCACCCTGTTGGGCGCCGTGGCGGGTTGGGTGGGCGGCTGGGCCGACGAGGTCGTCATGCGCCTCATCGACGTGCTGTACGCCTTCCCCGCCATCCTCATGGCCCTGCTGCTGGCGGCCGTCTTCCAGCCGGGCACGGTGACGGCCATGGTGGCGATCGGCCTGGCGACCGTGCCGCTCTTCGCGCGCCTCATGCGCGCCTCGGTGGTGGCGCTGCGCGACCGCGACTACGTCGAGGCCGGCCGCGCGCTGGGCGCGCACGACGCTCGGCTGCTGAGCGTGCACGTGCTGCCCGGCGCCGCCTCGCCGCTGGTGGTGCAGGCGTCGCTGTCGCTGGCCGTGGCGGTGCTGGCCGAGGCCGCGCTGTCCTTCCTGGGCCTCGGCACGCCCCCCGACGTGCCCTCGTGGGGCAACATGCTGCGCGAGGCGCAGGGCTTCATGATGCTCTCCCCCTGGGCGGCGCTGGCGCCGGGCTTGGCGATCGTGGTGACGGTGCTCGGCTGGAGCCTGCTGGGCGACGGGCTGCGGGACGCGCTGGACCCGACGACGCGGAGGTAAGCCGGCCCCGCCGCGCTCGCCGGTGCGGCGCGATCATCTCCCCACGGTCGCTTACGGGCCGGGTCGTGCGCCCAAGGGCCCGCATGTCGGACCCGGGTAGGCTCGCCCCATGGCCCTCCCCCGCCCCGACCGCGTCGCCCTCCTGCGCGTGGGAGCGTGGCTCGTGCTGGTCGTCCTCGCGTTCGTGCAGGCGTACGCGCTGCTGCACGAGGGTGGACACGCGCTGGCGGCCGTCGCCGTGGGCGGGACCGTGCGCACGGTGGACGCGCGCGCATGGTCGCCGCGGGTGCACGCCGCCTACGACCTCCCGGGCGTGACCGACGGTCAGCGCGCCTTCGTGAGCGCGGCCGGCACGCTGCTGCCACTGGCGGTGTGGGCGGCCGTGATCGCCGCGCTGCCGCGGGCGCTCCCGCCCGCGTGGGCGCTCGCGCGCTTCTTCGTGTCGGTCGGCCTGCTGGCCGGCTTGCTGCCGTGGGCGGTGCTGCCGTGGCCGGCGATGCACGCGCGCGCGCCGCGCGACGACGTGGTGCGCTTCGCGCAGACGAGCGGCTGGCCGCCCCTTGCCATCGCCGGCCTCGCCGTCGCCCTCATGCTCGGCGGCTTCGCACTGCTGTGGTGGCGCTGCGGCGGGCGGGCGCAGCTGGGCGCCTTCCGGCAGACCCGGTCGCTCGCCGTGCCGACCCGGACCCTGGCGCTCACGGCGGCCGCGCTGGTCGGCAGCGTCGCGCTGGCGGTGGGCCTGCACGCCGCCTTCCCCGTCCGCGCCACCGCTTCGCAGGGCGGCGGCATGGTCCTGCCCAGCCACGCGCCGATCGCGGACGTGACGCTCGACGGCGCGCCGTACGACGGGCCGTTCGGCGAGGGGCTGGCCGCCGGGGCGCCGCTGCGGTTGGTGCTCGGCTTCGAGGACGTCGCCGGCGGGCCGTTCCGCATCGTGCTGACCGACGCGAGCGGCGCCGCGCACGGCCTGGCGAGCTTCGGCCCGGACACGACCATGGGCGTAGCGAGCAGCCGGCCGCGGTTGGAGTTGCCACCGGGACGCTGGACGCTGCGGCTCGCGGCCGAGGACACGGTGGGGCGCTTCCGGGCGTGGGACGACGGCGGCGAGGAAACGCCCGGCCCCTGACGAGGCCGGGCGAAGCGTTGGCAGAAGGCGGTCAGCGCCTGCCGATCAGGGCGCGGTGCGCCCAATCGGGGCGCGCCGAACTCACATGCGCGGGTCGAGCGCGTCGCGCAGCGCATCTCCCAGCAGGTTGAAGCCGAGGACGACCATGACGATGGCGATCCCGGGGAAGGTGGCGACGTGGGGGGCGACCGCCAGGTACTCGCGCCCGCGCGCGAGCATCAGCCCCCACTCCGGCTGCGGCGGGCGGGCGCCGAGGCCGAGGAAGCCCAGGCCCGCGGCGAAGAGGATCGCCGTGGCCATCTGCAGGCTCGATTGCACGATGATCGGCGCCATCACGTTGGGGATCACGTGGCGCGCCAGCGTCGAGAGTCGGTTACGCCCCAACGCGGCGGCGGCCTCGACGTACTCGCGGTTCTTGACCTGCAGCACCGAGCCCCGGACCAGGCGCGCGTAGATGGGCACGGAGGCGACGCCGACGGCGATCATCACGTTCGTGAGGCCGGTCCCGAAGGTCGCCACCAGCACGATGGCGAGCAGGATGCCGGGGAACGCCAGCAGCGTGTCGATCACGCGCTGCACGATCATGTCGGTCGAGCCACCCAGGAAACCCGAGATGGCGCCCGCCGGCACCCCGACGCCGATGCCGATGGCGATCGAGATCAAGCCGATGAACAGCGAGATCCACGCGCCGTGGACCAACCGCGAGAGCAGGTCACGGCCCTGCTCGTCGGTACCCAGCAGGTAGAAGCGAACGGGACCGTCGACGCCGAAGAGGCGCAGATCGCTCTTGACGAGGCCGAAGAACCACGTCCACTCGCTGCCGCGGACGAACAGCCTGACCGGGTACGCGACACTGTCGTCGACCCGCAAGCCCGCCGTCGGCGAACGCGTGACCGGGTGCACCCAGATCCCGAGCTGACCCTCGGGGCCGCCCAACGCCACGCCGACGCCCGGCGGCACGTAGGTCGCCCGCAGGTTCTGTTCGGTGGGCGAGTACGGCGCGATGAAGGGCGCGAGCACGACGATCACCAGGAAGAAGCCGATGACGACCATGCCGAAGATGGCCACCGGGTTCCGCAAGAGGCGCCTCCTCCAGCGCGGGCCCAACGCGTCTCGCGCAGCGTCGCTGGGCGAGGTCGAGGCGGGTGCGTCAGTCATAGCGGATCCTCGGATCGATGAAGCCGTAGACGAGGTCGACCACGAGGTTGACCACGATGAACGAGACCGCGATCAGCAACACGGCGCCCTGCACCACGGGGTAGTCGCGCGCGCGGATCGAATCGACCAGCAGCCGGCCGATCCCGGGCCAGGAGAAGACCGTCTCGGTGATGACCGCGCCGGCGAGAAGCGCCCCGAACTGCAGCCCGATCACGGTCACGACCGGCACCAGCGCGTTGCGCAGCGCATGCTTCATGACGACACCGCGATCGAACAGTCCCTTGGCCCGCGCCGTCCGAATGAAGTCTTGGTTCAGCACCTCGAGCATGGAGGAGCGCGTCATCCGGGCGATGATCGCCATGCTCGACAACCCCAGCGTGATCGCCGGCAGCACCAGGTGCATCAGGGTGCCGCGCCCGGCGACGGGAAACCAGCCGAGTTGGACCGAGAAGATCAGGATCGCCAACAGGCCGAACCAGAATACGGGCATCGACACGCCGATCAGCGCGCCGATCATGACGGACAGGTCGAACGCGCTGTTGGGCCGCAAGGCGGCCAGGATGCCGGACGGAATACCGAACAGGAGAGCAATGGTGATCGCCCCCAACGCCAGCTCGAGGGTGTTGGGGAAGAAGGTGGCCAAGTCGGTCGTGACGGGTCGGTACGTCCGCGTCGACGTGCCGAGATCGCCTTGGAGGACGCCCGTCACGAAGCGATAGAACTGCACGTGGGTGGGCTCGTTGAGGCCGAACCGTTCACGGATGAGCTCGATCGTCTCGGCGTCGGCGAACTCGCCGGCCAAGTTCTGCGCCGGGTCGCCTGGCGCCAGGCGCACCATCGCGAACACGATGATCATCACCCCGAGCACGGAGGGGACCGCGACGAGGATGCGCCGGAGGGTGTACTGGAGCAAGGGGCTACCTCGATCGTCCTTTAGGGGTAGGGAGCGCGCCGTCCGCCCGGCCCGGCCGGATCGCGCTCGCAGAGATAGGCCGTTCGGTCAGATAGGGGCTGGTGCACCCATCGCAGGGTGCACCAGCCGTTGTGGACCAAGGGTCAGCGCAGGCTCACGTCGAACGCGAGGTAGCGCTCGGTCGGGTGAATGACCAGACCCTCGACGCCGTCACGCACGGCGACGAGCTGCGTCTCGCTGTAGAGGAACAGCCAGGCGGCGTCGTCCCACAGCAGCTTCATGACCTCTTCGTAGAGGACGGCTCGCAGCGCCGGGTCGGTGTTCGTGCGCGCCTGGTCGAGCAGCGCGTCGACGGTCGGGTTGGCGTAGAACGCGCGGTTGGACCCGTTCGGAACGTGCTGGGTGCTGTGGAAGAGGGCGAAGTGGCCGTAGTCGGCGTCGCCCGTCACGGTACCCCAGCCGAGCATGGCGAACGGGACCTCGTTCTCCTCGGCCGGCATGTTGGTCTTGGCCAGGTAGGCGTTCCACTCGAGCGTCTCGATCTGGGCGTCGATACCGACCCGGGCGAGCTGGCTCTGGATGGCCTCCGAGACCTGGATGTCCTGCAGGTAGCGGCCGTTGGGGCTGTACAGCGTGGTGCTGAAGCCGTCCGGGAAGCCGGCCTCGGCCAGCAGCTCCCGGGCCTTCTCGGGGTCGAACTCGTAGCTGCCGACGGGCGTGTAGCCGAACACGCCGGGAGAGATCGGAGCGTCCGAAACCCGGGCGGCGCCACCGAGCACGAACTCGACGAGCTCCTCCTTGTCGACCGCGTAGTTGATTGCCTGGCGCACGCGGACGTCGGTGAAGGGCTCCATGGTGTGGTTGAAGTAGATGTAGATCGTGCGGACGCTGGACACCTGCTCGACGGTCACGTTCGGGTTCGCGTTCAGGCGAGCGATGTCCTGCGGCGGCACGCGCACGGCCACGTGCGCCTCGCCGGTCTCGACCAGCGCCATGCGCGTGGTCGACTCGGGGACCGCGAGGAAGCGCAGTCCGTCGATGCCGGGCTTGTCGCCCCAGTAGCCCTCGTAGCGCTTGAGGTCGACGCGCTGGCCGCGATCCCACGACACGAACTCGAACGGGCCCGTGCCGATCGGCGTGGCGTCGAGGTCGACACCGGTCTTCACGATGGCGGTGGAGCTGTGCGTGAGGTGGGTGATGAGCGGCGCGAACACCGACGCGAGCTTGACCTCGACCTTGTAGGTGTCGAGGACGTTGACCTCGGCGATGCGGTCGAGCAGGAAGCGGAACGGCGCGGCGGTTTCGGGCGCCAGGAACTGCTCGATGCTGGCCTTGACCTCGTTCGCCGTCAGCGGCGTCCCGTCGTGGAAGGTCACGCCCTGCCGGATGTCGAACACGTACGTCATGTTGTCGGATGACACGGTGACGCCGGTGGCGAGCTGGGGCACGACCTCACCGTCGGCGGTGAGTTCGTACAGCGTCTCGTAGATGTGGCTGTACACGGTGGCCGACGGGGAGTCGGTCGCCTTGGCGGCATCCAGTGAGGCGGGATCGGTTCCCTGGGCGATGATCAGGGTGCCCTGGGCCGCGGCGAGCGCGAAGAGCCCGATGACGAGCAACATGGCGGCGATTCTGCGAAGCATTCGTTCTCCTCTCGAGCGGATCGATCGAGCAGCGGTCCACCCGAGAACGCGCCGATCCGATACCGGCACCTGGGGTGGACGAACGCGGACTCGCCCAACAGCGTAAATAGGCCAGCCCCTGGGCGTCAACCTATGCACGCTCACGCAACATCCATGAACCCTGGTCCCTGCCGCAGTTCACCACCGCAGCGACCACCGACGCCGTCAGGTTGTCCAGCGCCGCAACCCTGGCGCAACGGCTGGCCCGCCATGATCGGGACCCACCGACGCGCGCAAGCGATCGGAGCCCAGCCAGGAGGACACGACATGCGCAAGCCCAACAAGGTCGCCACGGAGATCGACGCGTCCCATCCGAACTACGAGCGGCTGATCGAGGACGCGCTGCGCCGCGCGGACCTGATCGGTGACCACGGGCCCGCGCCGTACCTCGCCCACGTGATCCTCGACTACCCGCTCACCTGGGCCATCCGACGCCTGGAAAACCTCGACAGCGTCATGCGGGCGCGCACCCTCGTCGCGACCCAAGCCACGCACCCCGCCTACCTCGACTGCATCGGCTCGTACCACGTCTCCGGCGTCGTCTGCTCGACGGATGAGCCAGCACTGTTGTCGGGCGTCTACGCTGCGGCGACGGCCCAGCGCACCTACCAATGGCGGTCCGGTCTCACGTACATGGAGCTGCGCGTCACCCGGGCGTTGCTGCGGGGGCTCGACACGCGCGGCATCGCCACCAGCCTGTCGATCTCGACCAAGACGGTCAACGCGCACGTCAGCAACATCCTCTGCAAATCCGCGGCAGAGAACCGGGCACAGTACGTCGCGCAGCTGCTGACGACGCAACCTAGCGGTTGAACTCATCGTCCGATCCCCAGTCACGGCGAATCTGCCGGATCCGCGCGCGCAGCAGCGGTGACTGGGGATCGTTCTGCGGCATGTGGCGCGCGGCCGCCTCGAGGAGCTCCAAGTCCTGATCGTCGGTCCGCTTGGCTAGCTCCAACATCGCCTCGTGATCACCCGAAGCAAGGACGGCCTGACGCAGAGACTCATCGATGTACTCACGGAGTTCCACGACTGCCGGCGCCTCGGAATCCGGAAGGAGCGGCCCGCGGTACAGGCTCAGTGCCTGCCGCACACGGCCCTGCTCGAGGTGCTCGATCAGGTCGAGAAAATCCGCTCGGAAGGGGACAGCGATCCGGTACGGGCGCGAGGTCAGGGGGATGGTGCTGCGGAGGCGGGAGACTCGCGCCTTCGCAGTACCAACCGAGCCATCTTCACCGTAGAGCGCAATCGCAAGGCGTTCAAGGTTCAGGTCCTGGCGAGAAGTAGCGATGACAGCAACACATTCAGCGTTCTGTTTCGTCAACCTGTCTACATCCGCGCCAAAGGTGTAGACAGTATCTCCCAAGAAGCTCAGCCCAAGTGACGCGCTTTCTCCTCGGTACAGGGCTAGCATCTCGTCAAGCTTGGTCCCGGACGCAGAAAGTAGTTGCCAACCCGATTGGCCCAAACCCTTGAGCCCAGGATTGCCCGTCTGCAAAGCTCTTCGGGCACCAATCAAATCGCCCTGCGACAGCTTCACGTGCGCAAGAGCAACCGAGGCCTGCGCCAACCGATGCGCTACTGCGCCACTTCCCAACACCTTGCAGACATGCTCAAGATCACGCTCCGCCAAAATGTTGTTGATATCGGCAATACTGAGGGCATGCGCCAACATGCCGAGGGCCCGGGAGATCTCATCGGCATCGCGGGTAAGACTTCGCACCCGCCTTCCAATCATCATTGCTTCAGCATCTTTGCCGAGAGCACGAAGCACAGGGACCAGATCAAGCGCTGCGAGATGGTACTGCTCGCCCGGAAGGCGCTCAATGTTCAGGCGATAATGCTTCTCAGCTGTCACAAAATCGCCACACACAACGGCCCAATCGCCCAGGGTTGAGTTGATGACTTCGGACGTCGGACCGCCGATTTGGTCTTTAGCAGCCTTCAGCTCATCAAGCAGCGACTCAAGCCCAACAAAATCCTCCACCAGAATTCGGGCGAATGCCAAGAGGCCCACCGCAGCAAGTCGCCGAAGCTCATCCTTGCCCCTGAGCGAGTAATGCTGTTCGACAGCCCAGCTGGCCCACTCAGCACCATCCTGGTAATGCCCTCTTCGAAGATAGTAGTTTGCAATGTCAGTGGCTGCACCAACGACTTGATCAGGATCTGCTAACGCTTCAGACAACCTCAACGCCTTCAACAAGAAGGCGATACCCGCATCTCCCACTGACTGCATACCTAGAGCGAATCCGTGCATACGAAGAGTAACCGGCGTTCGGAGCGAAACCAAAGCGCGCTTCGTCTCCCTCAAGAGCTCGGGCCCTGGAAACGCAGCCGCATAAAGTGCCCTGAGCTCAGCGGCTTCGCGCAACTCAAGAACCTGCTCGACCTCCGTACGCACCGAACCATTTGAGTTCTCAGAGATCGAGGCCGCGAACCACCAACGCATCAGATCATCTGACCTGCGCCGCTCAGCAATCGGCAACAACTCAATCTGTCGAAGCATACGTCTTGCCATACCCGAAGCGATGTACTGGGGTGCTGCGTCACGAATCGCATCGGCTGCGAGCCCTGGCGCATTGCGCACGGCATACTCGAACGCCTCGATGTGCTCGTTCCGTCGCCTTAGGGCACTGAGGACCATCTCAGCAGGTACACCCGAGGAGGCGAGCTCGTTAGCAGCAAGGCCGTTGGGGACAGGGTCATGCAAGGGTGGAAGCCCACTCAAACCGCGTACAGCATTCGAGAACGGAACGAAGCGGCCACCACATCTCAACAACACCTCAGGAACCCTATCCGGCGGAATCGTCCCATGAGCAATCTCGGTGGCTTCGCCAATCGTCAGGGCGAACTGCTCGGCTTCAGAAACCCGTTCCGGCTTCCATGCAGCGGTTACGACGTCCGGTGTGTCCTCATCGACAATCAGGATGAGGCTGGAACCAAAACCGGCCAAAGTACGCATGGACGCAACCGCGGCCGGATTCCGGTGCGCAGCACTCACAATGACAACATTCGGCCCCAAAACTCTTTGATACTTCTGCAACTTTGCCACAACATGGCCAACCGGCGCTCCCAGCCCGAGGAACTCGGTCCGGTACGTGTGCTCGAACGCGCTTACCAAGCGATTACCCACCGAGACCGCGTCGTCGACATCGCTGGGCCCTAGCGCTATCCACAATGACGGAACGCCGTGGGCAGAGCGTTCCTCAGCCAGAATATGGTGCACACCGGTTGTCTCGTCAGCCCTAATTACATGGCAATCAGCGAGCGGAAAGATGAGTCTCTTGCCCCGGATTATCCAACTCGTACCACGCGGTCTCATTTGGATCATGCTAAGCGCCCAGGGTGATTGGCGATCACTCCGTTCGAGCAACAATGGTACGACGGATCAACTCGCCGACTGTCCACTGAGTAAGTAGAACACGAGATCGGCAGAGCCGGTCGGCCAAACCCGGCAATTGCCAAGACACCAACAAGGTACAGAGAAGGGCCGCCAGCAACCTGGCGGCCCGAGACGTACTCAACTAGCGGATACTCAACGCTGAGAAGCGAACGCACCCGCCGACACAAGCAGAACGGCATTTGCAATAACGAGGACAACGACCGAGAAGAAGATGCGCTTTCCAGTGTTCTTCATGTGGACCCCTCAACTAAGCCTGAGAAATCTCAGGTAAGAACTCCAGCAGAGAAACCTCTTGCATGGAGCCCTTCAGGCCTCCCAACCCGAAGGTAACGACGGGCACATCGTGCCCTTAGCCTTGCTGATGAGGGACTGTCAAACCCGGTCCCCTTCAGCTCCCACCCATCCGAAACACACCGTGCAAAAACTACCCGCCTGTCGCGGGCCGCGGCCTCAGTCTCCCAACCGAGGACACGTGATTCAGAGTCTATGGCCCCAACGCCCCTGGGTCAATACACAGACTGACTCCGCTCGCATCGATCCCCTGAATCGATCCGCGTAATTGCCAATCCTACCGAGACTTATGCGATTCCTCCCAACGCAGAGCATGCCGGTCTGGTACATGTAGGGACATGGCTCTGCAGGCCTTCAGAGGCCAGATCCCACGTCAGCCCGGGCGAACCGAATCGAGCGAAACAGAGATCCTGCGCAGTGTCGCAATCCGGTTCCCTGGGGTCCGGCTCGTAAGCACTGTCCAAGGGCTCGTGTACCTCCAACGATTCCGTGAAGGGATCGATCGCTATGACTCACTCACAGATCCGACGGCGGCTGATCGCCGATGGGTCGGCGTATGTCACTTCCAGCTGTTCCAGGACGTCAAGGCACTTGATGCCTTCTCAAGCGCCGTGGCCAAGGGCGAAGAGGCTGCTCGAATCAACCTCGCTCACTTGCTGCGATTCTTGGAGCGGGGCGAAGAAGCAACAGGACAGTTGCGGTCAGTACGACTTGAACTGCTGAATGAGTATGACCGGGTCTTCTACTATCGCATCGTCAGCATAAACGAGGAGAACAACGGCAACTTGCGAGAGGCGCTGAAAGCGGCAGAGGAGGCGTGGAAGCGCATCCAGGGATTGCCTGAGTACAGCCTGCTTGCTCCATCAATTCTCTCTCAACTTGGTGTGTTGCACAGCAGAATCGGGCGAGCACAGCGTTCGCTATGGTTCCTCGAACGATCGATCCAGATGACAAAGGACGTCGACAACTTGAAGGCGAGACTCCGGCGATCAGCTGTCCTCAACCTGCTGGGCCGTCATCGTGAAGCCACAACCGAGTTGGATGCCCTGCAGTCCGAGGGTTTGCCCGATAACTTCATCCCCGAGTTGCGCATCAACCGCGCAGAGGTAGCTTGGGCAGCAGGTAACCTGGAGCTCGCGTCGTCCGAGTTCCACAAGTGCATTGACTCTTGCGAGCGTGTTCAAGCAGCCTACGAAGAGTTCGTTGCGCGGCTTTCGCTCACGGCAATCGCCTGCACTACAGAGGATTTTCCGGCGGCAACGGAGCACCTCAATCGCGCTCAGGAACTGATCTCTGATAAGTCTGACCGATTGAGCTACCGCTTTCGCGAAGTACACCTCAATTACTCGCGCGGAGAATACTCAATCAGCCATGCCGCATCTGAGTTGATCGCATTGGATCAGGAGTTCGGCGAGATGGGTCTACTTCAGGAGCAGGCCTTCGTCAAGCTACATCGTGCTGCACTACAGCAGACTGAGCCAAAGACCATGCAACGCCTTTTGGAAGAGGTTGTCTCGCTCACCATGACCCTGCAGAACCGAGCCTTCCTCGCTCGTGAGTGGACCGTCTTGTCGCGCCTCCGACGCTCAGCAAGAAGCACCCACCCAGCGCTGATAGGCGATACTGAGGCCATCCTCGAACTCCGAACCCTAGGCGAGGAACGCATCATCCTGGCTGGCTCGGACGTTCGGCTCCCGTTGCGGCGGGCCGCGGAACTGCTCGCGTACTTCCTCGAGCACAAGGCCGCCACGTTCGATCAGGTCCGGGCAGACCTGTTCCCCGACGAGAAGCACCGGACGGCCAAGTCGTACTTTCACCAGTTCCGGCACCAGCTCAAGGAGCATGTCGAGGGCCTCGAGATCGAGTACGACACGGAGTCGCGGATGTACCGGCTGAAGTCGGAGATGGACATCCTGTGGGACGTCGCCGATCTGAGGGCTGGACGCCGCAGTGAGGCCCCGGGACCCTTCTTGCCATCGTGTACGAGCGATTGGGCCCTGACGCTCGATCACACCCTCGAGCGCTTCCGCACCACCCACTGACGCCCCCTGGCGGCGTGCCCAAGACACCTAGGCTTTCGCCAATCTACCCGCGAGGACCGTGGCCTCACCGGGCATGCTGTTGGAGGATCCACCGGGCGGCGGGCCCCGGCCCCTCCCCCCGCCGTCCGCCGGACGTGATGGGCCCGCCCGCGCGGCGCGTGTTCGGCGGGCCCGTCCCCGACGGGACGCCTTGCGGCGGGCGGGTGAAGTGTGATGTAATGGCACGTTGCGTCACGACGCAGGAACTCTAGGAGGACCCCCCTTTCATGGACCAGAAGCCCAACCAGGCCGCGGACGCCCCTGCCCCGGCCACCGACCCCGCCATCGAGCCCACCTCTCATCAAGATCCCAACACGGACGCCGAGCAGGGCACCGGCACCGTAGCGGCTGAGACCCAAGATCACGAGGTGTCCTCTTCCGAAGCCGCACCTCAGAACGCCGAGGGTTCCGAAGAGGTGCACGACGAAGCCGAAGCGCCGGAGTCCGTGGCCTCCGAGCCCGCTACCGTAGAGGCGGCGCCGAACGAAGCCGCACCGACCGAAGCCGCGACGGCTGACGATGCGGCCGTCGAAGCCGCGTCGACCGAGGGCGCTCCCCTCGAAGCCGCGCCGACCGAGGTTACGGGCGAGGCGCCCGGGGCCCAGGTCGCGCAGGACGCCGCGAGCCAGGACGTCCCGAGCAGCGATGCGGAGCCCACTCCGGTCGCCCATAGCAGTTACGCGTCGATGAGCGACGACGAGATCACCATGGAAGACGTCATGGCGGCCTCCGACGAGCAGTTGGCGCGCAAGCCCGTGCACCGCGGGATGATCACCACCGGCGAGGTCATCATGCTCTCGCAGGACGGCATCGTCGTCGACGTGGGCGCCAAGATCGAGGGCCTGCTGCCCTACAACCAGCTGTTCGAGCACGACAGCAACGCGGAAGAGGCGGCACAGTACTTCAAGTCCGGTGACCCGATCACCGTGTACGTGGTGCGCTCCGACGTCCCGAACAACACGATCGTCCTCTCCAAGCGCCGGGCGGATGCCGAGCGCGCGTGGAACCTCCTGCAGGAGGTCTTCGAGAAGGAGAAGCCGGTCGAGGTCGAGATCGTCGAGAAGGTCCGTGGCGGCCTCGTCGCGAGCCTCGGCGTGCGCGCGTTCCTGCCGGCCAGCCAGGTCGACATCCGACGCGTCAACGACCTCTCGCCGTACGTCGGCCAGCGCATGCGGGTCCGCATCATCGAGCTGAACCGCCGGCGCAACCGCGTGATCATCTCGCGCCGCGCCATCCTCGAGACGGAGATCGCCGAGCAGAAGGGCGAGACCCTCAAGCACCTCGAGCCCGGCTACAAGACGGATGGCGAGGTCGTGGAGATCACCGACTTCGGCGTGTTCGTCAACCTCGGCGGCATCGACGGCCTCGTGCACCGCAGCGAGCTCACGCACGGCCGCTTCAACCACCCGCGCGACGTCGTCAAGGTCGGCGACAAGGTCAAGGTCGAGGTCCTCGACATGGACCTCGAGCGCGAGCGCATCAACCTGTCCATGAAGTCGCTGCTCCCGAACCCCTGGGAGAACGTGCTGACGAACTACGTCATCGGCCAGCGGGTCTCGGGCAAGGTCACCAACCTCACGCCCTTCGGCGCGTTCGTCGAGATCGAACCCGGTCTCGAAGGCCTCATCCACGTCTCCGAGATGAGCTGGACCAAGCGCGTCCGCCATCCCAAGGAGATCGTGACCGAGGGCGACGATGTCGAGACGATGATCCTCAAGATCGACACCCAGCAGCAGCGCATCTCGCTGGGTCTGCGGCAGACGCAGCCCGACCCCTGGAGCAGCCTGCCGGATCGCTTCCCGCCGGGCACCGAGGTCACCGGCCCGATCACCGGCATCACCGACTTCGGCGTGTTCATGGAGATCGAAGAGGGCATCGAGGGCCTCGTCCACATCTCCGAGCTCTCGCACGACCACATCGAGGACGTGAACGAGCACTTCAAGCGCGGCGACGAGGTGACGGCGGTCATCCTGAACATCGACCCCGTCGAACAGCGTGCCAGCCTCTCGCGCAAGCGCCTGCTGCCCTTCACGGCGGCCGCCGGCAGCTTCGACGAGTACGGTGGCGCGGCGAACCGCGGACAGGGCGGCGGCGCGGGGCGGGGCCCCGGCGCGGGCCGCCGCGGTGGTCGTCGCAGCAAGGGCATCGACTACGACTACAGCTACGCAGCGGCCGAGGCGGGCGGCGGCAAGCCGACCACCAAGCTCGGTGACGTGTACGCCGACCTGTTCGCCCAGTTCGGCCTGAGCGACTTCAAGGAAGAGAAGAAGGAGGAGGAGCCGGCCGCGTCCGAAGACGCGACCGCGAAGGCGGACGCCCAGACCGAAGCCTCCGCCGAGGCGCCCCAACCCGCGGCGTCCGAGACCCCGGCCGCCGACGCTGCCGCGGTGCCCGTCGCCCAGGTGGAGCCGGAGACGAAGCCGGAGCCCGTCACGTCCGATGAAGAGCCGGTGGATCCCGAGAACTCCATCGACGCGGCCGAGGCCGCCGCGATGCTCACCGCCGCCTTCCGCAGCGGCAAGCGCCCGCAACGCCCGGCGGACGAGACCGCCGAGACGGCTGCCGCCCCGGAGGACACCGCGAGCACGGAAGACGCCGAAGCCGACGAAGCGGCGAACGTCGACGAGCACGACGACCACGACGACCACGACGACGACGAGCACGAGCGCGCCTGAGGCGGTTCGCCCCGCGCGAACCGAAGCGGCCTACACGGCCAACGCGACAGACACGAAGCGGGCGACCCCATGGGGGGTCGCCCGCTTCCTCATGGCCGTGTGGAGGTGCCCGACCCCGCCGCTGCCCTCCCGACCCCGCCGCTGCCCTCCCGGCCCCGCCACTGCCCTGCCGCCCCCGCCCCTGCCCTGCCGGACCCCTACATCCTCCGCAAACGCGAGATCCGGTCGTCGATCGGCGGGT
>JAHYJQ010000269.1 GCA_019429025.1 Trueperaceae bacterium
GCGTGGCGAAACTCCAAGCGAAGGTCTCCGCGCGCTGCGAGGCGCGTCCGTCGAGCGCCACCACGTCGCCGACCGCCACGGTGCGGTCGGCGCCCGCGTCGGCGATGGGGCCCTGCAGCGCGTCGGGACCGACGCCCGTGCAGGCGACGAGCAGCATGCTGGCGACGAGCGTGAGTGCGAGGCGGCGTGGACCGCGGTCGGACCGGCGGGCGGCTCTTCGGGTTTGGACGGGGGTCTTCACATGCGGCATGTCGGCTCGCTCCTCGGGTGTCTGACCGAAGCAGCGTGCCAGGTGGGGCATCAACGGGGCGTCAACGGCGCACGCCGGGCGGGACGGCACGCCCGCGGCCCGCGCCGCGCCCCGGCGGTAGACTGCGCGAATCATGGATCACCCCCCCACCGAGCCCCGCGACGACGGGCCGCGAGCCGCCGAACGCAACGAGCGTCCCGGTCGCTACGACCCCACGACCCTCGAGGCGCGCTGGCGGCAGGCCTGGAAGGACCAGGGCCTGTACACCGTCGACCTCGACGACAGCTCGCGCCCGAAGTACTACTTCCTGACGATGTACCCCTACCCGTCGGGCGACCTGCACGTGGGCCACTGGTACGCCGAGGCGCCCGCCGACGCCGCCGCGCGCTTCCGGCGCATGCGCGGCTACAACGTGCTCTTCCCCATGGGCTTCGACGCCTTCGGGCTGCCGGCCGAGAACGCCGCCATCCGCGCGGCCCGCGAGGGCGAAAAGGTGCATCCGATGTCGCTCACGTACGAGCGCATCGACCGCATGGAGAAGCAGTTCGAGCAGATGGGCGCGATGTTCGACTGGTCGAAGAAGGTCGTCACCTGCGACCCGGAGTACTACCGCTGGAACCAGTGGGTGTTCCTGCGCATGTTCGAGCGCGGGCTGGCCTACCGCAAGGAGAGCCTGGTCAACTGGGATCCGGTCGATCAGACCGTGCTCGCCAACGAGCAGGTCATCGACGGCCGCGGCGACCGCTCGGGCGCGCTGGTCGAGCGCCGGCTCATGCCCCAGTGGCACTTCAAGATCACCGACTACGCCGACGAGCTGCTCGACTTCGAGGGCCTCGACTGGCCCGAGAAGGTCAAGACGATGCAGACGAACTGGATCGGCCGCTCCGAGGGGGCGCAGGTCGCGTTCCAGACGGAGGCAGGGCCGATCGAGGTGTTCACCACCCGCCCGGACACGCTGTGGGGCGCGACCTTCATGGTGCTGGCCCCGGAGCACCCGCTGGTGCCGAGGCTCACGACCGACGCGCGGCGGGCCGAGGTGAAGGCCTACCAGGCCGCCGCGGCGCGCATGAGCGAGATCGACCGCCAGGCGGAGGGCAAGGCCAAGACGGGCGTCTTCACCGGTGGCTACGCGGTGAACCCGGTCACCGACGAGCGCGTCCCCGTGTGGATCGCCGACTACGTGCTCACCACCTACGGCACCGGCGCGGTGATGGCGGTGCCGGCCCACGACCAGCGCGACTTCGAGTTCGCCCGCGCGTTCGGGCTCGAGGTCCGCGTCGTCGTCCAGCCCGAGGGTGCCGAAGCGCTCGACGGCGCGACGATGGCGGAGGCGTACGCCGGCGACGGCGTGCTGGTGAACTCGGCCCCCTTCGACGGCCTGCGGGTCGGCAAGGAGGGTGCCCAGGAGGGCATCGGCCGCGTCATCGATTGGCTCGCCGAGCGCGGCATCGGCGAGAAGAAGGTCACCTACCGCCTGCGCGACTGGCTCATCAGCCGCCAGCGCTACTGGGGCACCCCCATCCCGGTCGTCTACTGCGACGCCTGCGGCATCGTGGGCGTGCGCGACGAGGACCTGCCGGTCGAGCTGCCCGCCGACGTCGACTTCCTGCCCACGGGCCAGTCGCCGCTGACGCTGCACGAGGGCTTCCTGAACACCACCTGCCCGACCTGCGGCGGACCGGCGCGACGCGAGACCGACACGATGGACACCTTCATGGACTCGTCGTGGTACTGGTTCCGCTACCTGAGCCCGCACCTCGACACGGCGCCGCTCGACAGCCGCCTGGCGAAGGCCTGGGCGCCCGTCGACATGTACACCGGCGGCGTGGAGCACGCCATCCTGCACCTGCTGTACTCGCGCTTCTTCACCAAGGTGCTGCGCGACCTCGGCCTCATCGACCACGGCGAGCCGTTCGTGCGCATGCGCAACCAGGGGATGATCCTCGGCGAGGACGGCGAGAAGATGTCGAAGTCGCGCGGCAACGTCGTCAACCCCGACCACCTGGTCGAGGCGTACGGCGCCGACGCGGTGCGTGCGTACCTCATGTTCATCGGCCCGTGGGACCAGGGCGGTCCCTGGAACTACCAGGGGATCGAGGGCGTCAGCCGCTTCCTCAACCGTGTGTGGAGCGCGATCGCGGCGCCCACGGAGGAGGCAGGCGTGCAGGCGGACACGGCGACCCTCAGGGAGCTGCGCCGCGCCGTGCACCAGGCGATCGCCAAGGTCAGCGACCACCTCGAGGGCTTCCGCTTCAACACCGCGGTGGCCGAGCTGATGACCCTGCAGAACGCCCTGACCAAGGCCAAGGCCGCCGGCGCCGCCGGCAGCCCCGAGTGGGCCGAGGCATGCGAAGCGATGACGCTGCTCCTGGCGCCGATCGCGCCGCACCTGGCCGAGGAGCTGTGGGCCCGCGCCGGGAACGACACGTCGGTGCACCTGCAGGCCTGGCCGGTGGCCGACCCGGAGGCCCTGGCCCGCGACGAGGTGGTCATCGCGGTGCAGGTCGGCGGCAAGCTGCGCGGCGAGGTGACGGTGCCGGCGGACGCCGGCAAGGAGGACGTGCTCGCGGCCGCCAAGGCGAGCCCCAACGTGCGGCGGCACCTGGAGGGCATGGTGGTGGTGCGCGAGATCGTGGTGCCGGGCAAGCTCGTCAACCTGGTGGTCAAGCCGCAGGGCTGAAGGGCGCCCGCCGGGTGGCCGCCGGCTCGGGGTCACGCCGCGTGTGTTCGCGGCGCCGCGCGCCGCGAACACGGGGTCTTGGCGCGGCCGCGCCGCGCGAAGACACACGTTCAGGGTGGCGCGATCAGCACCACGTCCAGCAGGGTGGTCATCTCGACGGCCGGGGTCACCCGGAAGCTGCGGCGCAGCTCGTTCGGGTCCTGCGGCAGCACCTCGACGACGACCCCGACCCGCAGGCCGCGCGGGAAGAGGCCGCCGGCCGCGCTCGTCTCGACCAGGTCGCCGACCTCGACGGCATCCTCGGCGATGAAGCGGTCCACCCTGAGCAAGCCGTCCACCTCGCCGATCGCGACGCCCTGACCGCCCCTGCCGCGCACCGTGACGCCCACCCGCGACTGCGGGTCGAGCACGCTGCGCACCACGGCGGTGCGCGCGGAGACGTCGGTCACGACGCCGACCAGCCCCCCCGGGGCCGTGACCGGCATGCCGCGCACGACCCCGTCGGCGGCGCCCACCCCGAGCGTCAGCACGTCGCCCACGCCGCCGGCGCTGCGCGCGATCACCGGCGCGCTGAGGGCGGCGGCGGGCGACTGGCTGCGGCGCGCGTCGAGGAGGCGCTCGAGCTCGGCGAGCTGCAGCTCGAGCCGGCGCTCGCGCTCCTCGCTGGCGGTCAGAGCCTGCCGCAGCGCGGCGACCTCGGTCCGGTAATCGCGCCGCTCCAGCATCGCCTCCAGCGTCAGACGGGTGTGCAGCCCGGCGCGGTAGACCGCCGTCTGCGGGAGCGCCACCGCGGCCGAGAGCTGCGCCGGCACGCGCCCCACGAAGGCCGTCAGCGCGAAGGTCAGCAGCGCGAGGCCCACGAACACGTACCAGGCCCGGACGAAGCTAGACAAGCCGCACCCCCAGCTCGCGGGCGGCCAGCAGCACCGCGGGCAGCGAGAGCCCGACGACCGCGCCGTAGCAGCCGTCGATGGCGTCGATCAGCGTCGCGCCGAGGCCCTGGATGGCGTAGCCGCCCGCCTTGTCGAGGCCCTCGCCGGTGGCGGCGTAGTCGGCGATCTCGGACGCGTCGAGCGGCCGGAAGCGGACGCGGGTGCTGCGCAGCGCGGTCGCCTCGCGCTCGCCCAGCCGCAGCGCGTGGCCCGTGTGGACCCAGTGGTCGCGGCCGGAGAGCCGGGCGACGAACGCCGCCGCCTCCGCCACGTCGCGCGGCTTGCCGAGCGACTCGCCGTCCAGCACGACGGTGGTGTCGGCGGCGATGACGAGCGGCCGCCACGGCGCGTCGGCCGACGCGGCCCCGTCGGCCGCGGGCGCGGCGCCGCCGGCGGGCGCGGCGCCGCCGGCCGGGGGCGCGCCCCCACCAGCCGCCGTCCGCCTCGCGG
>JAHYJQ010000270.1 GCA_019429025.1 Trueperaceae bacterium
TGCTGCGCGGTCACGGGGGCCATCGCCTCCTCGTCGGCCGTCGCCAGCACGTGGACGCGGGCGCCCCAACCGGCGAGCCGGCGGGCAGCGACCATCGCGCCACCCCCGTTGCCGCCGCGGCCGGCGAGCACCGCCACGCGCGCCGCGCCGGCATGGCCCTCGAAGAAGCGCTCGCGCGCCACGCGCGCCAGCGCCCGGCCCGCGTTCTCCATCATCTGCGGCAGGGAGATCAGGTAGACCTGCATGGCGCGCCGGTCGACCTCCGCCATCTGCTCCGCGGTGACCGCCGCGCGAGCCGCCGTCCCGACCTCGAGAATCACGCGTCCTCGGCGACTACCGCCAGGCCGTCGAGACGCAATCGGTAGCGGCCGCGCGTGCCCTGCACCAGGCCCATCTCGCGGAACTCGGTCAGCGTCATCGTGACCGACACGCGCGTCGCGGACACGATCGAGGCGATCTCCTCGTGCCGCAGGCGGGTGCTGAGGCGGTACCAGCCGTCGCCGTCGGGCACGCCGAAGCGCCGCGCCTGCTCCATGAGCAGCTTCGCCACCCGCACGCGGATGGGATCGTACGCCTGAGCGAGCTGGTCGCGGCAGTGGAACAGGTTCGTCGCGAGTACCCCCGCGAACGTCACCGCGAAACTCGGGCTGCGCTCGGCGAGCTGCGCGAACTGGGCGCGGCTCATCGGGCAGGTGGTGACCTCCTCGAGCGCGATGGCGTCGACGCGGTAGCGGTCCTGGTCGCGCACGAACGCCTCACCGATGAGGTCGTCGGGGCCGCACACGGAGAGGATGCGCTCCTGGCCGCGCGGCGTGCCGACCACGAGCTTCACCTGTCCCTTGGTGATGACGTGCAGGTTCTCGGCGGGGTCACCGATGCGGAACACCGCGCTGCCCGGCGTATAGCGCACCTCCGGACAGACGCTCATGAACAGGCTCATGTCCGCCGGCGAGACCTGTGTCGTCAGGCCCGAGTGCGGGACGTGCCATGGGTGTGCGACCATGCTCCTCGGCTCCTCTGCCTACGGTTTCGGGCGCGGCGCGATGGCGCGCCCGCAGCCACCGTGATCGCGGAGAGTCTACCGCCGGCACGGACGCAGGGTCCGTCGGCCGTTTGACCGGGCGACCGTCAGTCGGCGTCGTCGGGCACGTAGCGCGCGGCCCAAGCAGCGATCACCTGGCCGGCGTAGGCGGCGTCGCGCGGGTCGCTGAGGAGGTGGTCGGCGTCGTCGAGGGCGACGAAGCTCTTCGGGTGCCGCGCCGCCTCGAAGAGCTCGCGGGCCTGGTCGATGCCCACCGTGCGGTCGGACGGGGCGTGGAGCAGCAGCAGTGGCCGGCGCAGGTCTGCGAGCGCCGCCGGGAGGCGCGACGCCCGCAGGTCGTCGATCAGCTCGCCGCGGATCGCGAACGGGCGGCCGCCGATGTCGACGACGGCGCGCCCGTCGCGTTCGAGCGCCTCCAGGCCGCCCTCGAGCAGGCGCGTCACGTGGGCCGGCGCCGCCGGTGCGCCGATCGTAGCCACCGCCACCGCGCCGGGCCAGCGGAGCGCGGCGGCCAGCACCGCGGCGCCGCCGAGGGAGTGCCCGACGAAGAGCTGCGGTCCGGGGACCTCGTCGCGCAGGCAGCGCGCGCCCGCCAGCAGGTCGTCCACGTTCGTCGAGAAGGTGGTCTCCTCGAAGGCGCCCTCGCTGGCGCCGAGGCCCGTGAAGTCGAGGCGCAGGACGGCGAAGCCCGCGGCCGCGAGGGCGGCGGCGACCCGGCGCAGAGCGCGCAGGTCCTTGGAGCAGGTGAAGCAGTGGGCCAGCAGCGCGCTGGCGCGCGGCTCGCCGACGGCGGGGAGGTCGAGGCGGGCGGCCAGGCGCTCGCCTCGACCGTTGTCGATCGTGATCGGCTTCGACCTCGGCGCCGGCGCGCCGCCTTCGGCGGACATGGGGTTCGTGGTCATGCCGCAGGCTACCTGCGGGCACCAGCCTGCACGTCAACCGCTGTACCGACGGCCGGGCGGGCCCCACCTACCGTGGGCGCATGACCACCCTCGCGAACCCCCTGTCCGAACGCCACCGTTGGCTCGTGGTCGCCGTCCTGCTGGTCGCCGCCCTGCTGCTCCCCACCCCCGCCTGGGCCATCTCGGAGGCCGCGCTGCGCGGCCTGCGGGTGCCCGCCCAGCCGGCCGTCATCGACATCGGCGACATCCTCTCCGGCGGCCCGCCCCCGCAGGGCATCCCGGCCCTCGGCTTCCGTGGCCTCACCGGCGTCGCCAACGCCTCGCCCGAGCCCCGCTTCGTCACCCAGGTGCAGGCCGAGAGCTGGCTCGGCGAGCTCGAACCGGTCATCCTCATGCGCCTGGGCGGCGAGGCACGCCTCTACCCACTGCAGATCCTCACCTGGCACGAGATCGCCAACGACACCCTTGGGGGCGTGCCGGTCGCGGTCACCTTCTGCCCGCTGTGCAACAGCGCGCTCGCCTTCGACCGGCGTGTGCCGGTGAGCGAGGCGCAGCTGGCCACGCTGCGGGCCGCGGGCAACACGACGGTGCGGGACGCGCCGATGCCCGCCGACCTGGCGGAGGCCTACCTGCAGCAGACCCGGAGCGCGGCCCCCGAGCACGTCGTGGACGTCACCTTCGGCGTCTCGGGCCTGCTCTACAACTCGAACCTGCTCATGTTCGACGACGCCACGCTCACCCTCTGGTCGCAGCTGACCGGCGAAGGCGGCGTCGGAGAGCTCGCCGGCGAGCACCTGGTGCGCTACCCGGCGCAGATCGTCGGCTTCGCCGAGGCCCGCGCGGCGGAGCCCGACGCGCTCGTGCTGAGCCGCGAGACCGGCTTCAGCCGCAGCTACGGCCGCAATCCCTACGTCGGCTACGACGAGATCGGCTCGCCCGCCTTCCTGTTCCGCGGCCCGAGCGACGGGCGCCTGGCGGCCAAGGAACGCGTCATCACGATCGACGGCGCGACACCCGTCGCCTACCCCTTCGACCACCTCGCCGAGGCGCGGGTGGTGCACGACGAGGTCGCCGGCGAGCCGCTGCTGCTCCTGTGGGCGCCCGGCACGACGACCGCCCTGGGCGGCCAGGCGATCGCCAACGCGGCCGACATCGGCGCGGTCGGGGTGTTCCGGCCCGAGACCGACGGGCGCGCCCTCACCTTCGAACTGCGCGACGGCGAGGTCGTCGACGCCGAGACCGGCAGCGTCTGGGACGTCACGGGACGCGCGCGCTCCGGGCCGCTGGCCGGCAGCGTGCTCGAGGCGGTGGCCCACGACAACACGCTGTGGTTCGCCTGGGCGGCCTTCCGGCCCGAGACCGAGGTGCGCACGCCGGCGGGCGCAGGCGAACGCTGAGCTCGATCGCCCCCCTGCGGGCCCGCGGCCATGGTGGTCGCGGGCCCGTGGCCGTGGGGCGCCGCCTCCGTCATGCAGCCGCCGGCCGCGCACCGCGTACGATGCGCGCGTGACGCCGTCCCATCGCGATCCGGCGGTCCTGCGCATCGGGCGCCGGGCCGGCGCCGGCCGGCTCCCCGTCGTGCTCGAGCTGCCGCTGCCGACGGGCGCGATCGTGCTCGCGACGCGCGAGACCTGGCCGGTCGCGAAGGACCTCTTCTGCGTGGAGCTCGACGGCTGGCCGGATGACGCGTCCGAGGAGGAGCGTGTCCCGGTGGCCAGTTGCCGGCGGGTCGGGGCGTCGGTGCAGCTGGTGCTCGACCGCGCCTCGCGGCGCCGCTCGCTCTTCGTGTGGACGCAGAAGAACGGCCGGCCGCTGGTCTTCTGGCGCAGCGAGCGCTCCATGCGCGCCACGCGGCCGGGCATCCGCGCGCCCGGCGCGCGCGGGCTCGACGGCCCGCTGCACGTGGTCGTCGACCTGCGCGAACGCTACCCGTGGCGCTTCCGCGACCTGCCCGTCGTCACCGAGCGCCGCCGCCTGCCGGCCGGCGACTACGGGGTGTTCGACGACGACCGCCTCGTCGCCGTCGTCGAGCGCAAGAAGATCGACGAGTTCGCCGGCGGCGCCGTTCAGGGCAGCCTGCAGCTGCAGCTCGCCGAGCTCGCGGCCCTTCCGCGCGCGCTGGTGCTGATCGAGGGCCGCCTCTCGCAGTTGCTCAAGGGCGACGCCCGCGTGCAGCCAGGCTGGTTGCTCAACCTGATCGCCGCGCTGCAGGCCGCGCACCCCTCGGTGCCGCTGTGGTTCGCCGAGACCGGCCCGCTGGCGGCGAACCTGGCCTACCGCTGGCTGGCGGCGTGCGCGAACCTCGCCCGCGCCGAGGCCGCGGCCCCCCTGTTCGACGCCGCCGCCCCAAGCGCGGGACGGGCCGC
>JAHYJQ010000271.1 GCA_019429025.1 Trueperaceae bacterium
CGCCGGCCGCAACGGCGGTGCCGCCGCCGGCCGCAACGGCGGTGCCGCCGCCGGCCGCAACGGCGGTGCCGCCGCCGGCCGCAACGGCGGTGCCGCCGCCGGCCGCAACGGCGGTGCCGCCGCCGGCTGCGACGGCGGCGCAGAGCTCGGTCAGGACCGGGTTGCGCGCCAGGCTGCCGTCGTCGATGCGGTCCTGGACGAAGGAGAGGGACTGGGGGACGACGCGGCCGGCACCCAGGTTGAGGTGCCCGACCTCGCTGTTGCCCATCTGGCCGAGCGGTAGACCGACCGCGGGCCCCGACGCCTCGAGCGTGGTGCGGGGCCCGGCGGACCAGATGCGGTCGAAGACGGGGGTGTGGGCGGCGGCGACGGCGTTGCCGGGGCCGGGTTCGGTGAGGCCGAAGCCGTCCAGGACGACGAGTACGACGGGGCGGGTCATGGGACCTCCGGGGGTCGGCGGCGGAGCCTGCCGAGGGCGCGAAGCGCGCGCGGGTCGACGCCGTCGCGTTCGGGATCGACGTCGTCGAGATCGATGGGTTCGGTGGGTGCGTCGGGCGGCGCGCCCACCAGCAGGTCGTCGCCGCGGCCGGGTGGCGCCTCCCGGTTCAGGGCCACGGCGCAGCGGACGGCCGCCTCGAGGGCGCCGAGGTGGGTCGTGTCGGCGAGCGCTCGCGGGAGCAGGTCCTGGATGAGCGCGCGCACCCGCCCGCGGGCGAGGTGCAGGGCGACCCGGCGCTCGTCCTCGGTCAGCGCCGGGGTGGCGGCCCGAGGCGCGACCGCCAGCCGTGCGGCGGCGTCCACCACCTTGGGCAGCGTCGCCTGCCGGCGGCAGGTTCCGCAGCGCGGCGCTGCGGTCGCCGCCGGGTCGGGTTCGGTCAGGCTGCCGCAGACGCCGCAGGGTCGCCAGCCAGCGGCCCGACGGCGCGCGCGGAGGGTCGCGAGCGCGCGCCCGGTGGCGGCGGCGGCGGGCACCAGCTCGTCGGGCAGGCCCAGTGCCGCCCGCTCCAGCCGACCGAGCTCGGCGGGATCCGGCGGCGGCGGCGGTGGTGGCGGCGGCTCCTCGGCCGGCGCGACGCGTCCGACCCGGAAACGGAGGTCCCGCACGCGCGGCTCCGGCAGGCGGCCGCGGTACGCCTCGAGGATGCGGTGGCGTTGCAGGCCCAGGTGCATGGCCGTCTCGGCATCGGCGACCTCGACGATCAGCGTGCCGTTCTGGAAGGCGACCGCGGTCGCGAAACGCGCCACGTCGCTGCCGACGATCCGCGGCCAGGCGAGCACCGCCTCGGCCCGTCGCACCCCGCGGACCCAGCCGCCGCGGCGCATGGCGGCGTCGAGCCAGGCGGTCACGTGGCCCTCACGCATCGTCGGCCTCGAGTCGCCCGCCGGCGATGCGCCACACCCGGTCGGCGTCGGGCGGGGGCTCCGTGCCCGTGACCAGCGCCTGCGGCGTGCGCCGCGCCAGCGCCATGAGGTAGGCGCGCCGGTCGACGTCAAGTTCGGCGGACACGTCGTCGATGAGCAGCACGGGCGGCGTCCCGTGCCGCTCCTCGAGCAGCGCGAACTCCGCGACCCGCAGGGCGAGCGCGGCGGTGCGGGCCTCGCCACGCGAGCCGAAGGCGCGCACGTCGTGCTCGTCGAGCGCCAGCTCGAGGTCGTCGCGGTGCGGGCCCACCACCGTCGCGGCGCGGGCGCGCTCCTCGTCGCGGGTCGCCGCCAGCGCCTCGAGCAGCGCGGCGCCGCCGGCGGCGCGCCGCAGCGTCAGCGACAGGCGCTTGCCGTCGCCGGCGACGTCCGCGTACGCCTGCCCCGCGATCGGCGCGAGCCGCGTCAGCGCCCGCCGCCTCAGCGCGTCGATCTCGTCGCCGAGCTCGGCGAAGCGGGCGTCCCAGACCGGCAGGGTGGCGTCGGCGCCGGAACGCTTCAGGACCGCGTTCCGCTGCTCCACGACGCGATGATACCCGCGCAGCATGAGCGCATAGCGCAGGGAGAGCCGGGCGAGCAGGTCGTCGAGGAAGGCGCGTCGGAGGGCGGGTGGGCCGTGCACGAGGTCGGCGTCCTCGGGGGCGATGCGCACCGCGCCACCGAGACGCGCGACGTCGGCGGAGCGCACGGCCTGGCCGTCGAGCCGCACCACCTTGCGCCCCGCGCTGAGCCCGACCTCCACGGTGTGACGCTCATCGCCGACCTGGAGCGCGACGCCGACGAAGCCCTCGCTCTCTCCGAAGCGCAGCGTCTGCGCGACCGTGCCGTTCGGCAGCGACGCGGTGCAGCCGAGGTAGACCGCATCGACGACGTTCGACTTACCCGCGGCGTTGCGGCCGACGACGCAGGTGACGCCGTCGGGGAGGCGGACGTCGGCGGTCGTCAGGTTGCGGAAGTGGAGTTGCCTCAGGGCGCGGACGCGCACCCGGCGAGTCTACCCGCTGGGCCAGGCATCCACGGGAGCGCACCGGACCGACGCGGGCGACGAGCGTAGGCCACAACTCGGAACGGTTCCGACGACGTGCTAGATTGCGGCATGACCGACCACGACGTTGCCCGGCTGCGGCGCGACTTCCCGATCCTCGAGCGGCGCGTCAACGACCGTCCACTGGTGTACCTCGACAGCGCCGCGTCGGCGCAGGCGCCGCGTCAGGTGCTCGAGGCCGTCGACCGCTACCGCCGTCACCACCACGCGAACGTGCACCGCGGCGCGCACACGCTCTCGGCCGAGGCCACCGAGATGTACGAAGCCGCGCGCGCCCGCGTGGCCCGCTTCCTGCGGGCGGACGACCCCCGCGGCGTCGTGTTCACCCGCAACGCCACCGAGGCGATCAACCTCGTGGCGCACGCCTACGGGCGTCATCGGCTGCGCGAGGGCGACGAGATCGTCGTCACCGTCGCGGAACACCACGCCAACCTGGTGCCCTGGCACCTGCTCGCCGGCGAGCGCGGCGCGATCGTGCGCGGGGTGCCGCTCGGGGCCGACGCTCGCGTCGATCACGAGGCGCTCTTGGCCGCCATCGGCGAGCGCACGAAGATCGTCGCGACGTACCACGTCTCCAACGTCCTGGGGAACCTGCAACCGCTGCGCGCCGTGGCGGACGCCGCCCACGCGGTCGGCGCGCTGTTCGTCGTCGACGGCGCGCAGGCGGCGCCGCACGTCCCGATCGACGTCGCCGCGCTCGGGGCGGACGCGTACGCCTTCTCGGGGCACAAGGTCGGTGGGCCCACCGGCATCGGCGCCCTGTGGATGCGCCCGGAGCTGCTCGAGACGCTGCCCCCCTTCCTCGGCGGCGGCGAGATGATCCGCAAGGTCGAGGTCGACCGCAGCACCTACGCCGACATCCCCATGCGTTTCGAGGCCGGCACGCCGGCGATCGCCGAGGCGATCGGCTTGGCGGCGGCGCTCGACTACCTCGACGACGTCGGCCTCGAGGCGATCTGGGCGCACGACCGCGCCCTGGCCAGGCACGCGCTGGCGGGCCTCGCCGAACTCGACGGCGTCACGACCTACGGCCCCGAGGGCCCCGACCGCGGCGGCATCGTCGCCTTCAACGTCGACGGCGTGCACCCGCACGACGTCGCGAGCTTTCTCGACGCGGAGGGCATCGCCGTGCGCGCCGGCCACCACTGCGCGCAGCCGCTCATGCGCGCGCTCGGTGTCGACGCCACCGCGCGCGCGAGCTTCTGGCTCTACACCACGGAGGCGGAGGTCGATGCCTTCGTCGACGCCGTCGCTCGCTCCCGCGCGTTCTTCGCGCCGCTGACGGTCGCGCTGTGACCGCGCTCGCGCAGATGTACCAGGCGGCCATCCTCGAGCACGCCCGGCGCACCCGCCACCGCGGCGTCCTCGACCCGGCCGACGCCCGGCAGGAGGGCGTCAACCCGTCGTGCGGCGACGAGCTGCTGCTCACCTTGCGGTTCGGCGACGACACCGTGACCGAGGTGCGCTACGAGGGCAAGGGCTGCGCCATCTCGCAGGCGTCGGCGTCGCTCATGGCCGAGGCGATCGAGGGGCTCGGCCGGGACGAGGCGTTGGCCCTCATCGGCCACGTCAAGGCGATGATCCACGGCGAGGGGCTGCACCCCGACCTGGGTGAGGTGGCGGTCCTCGAGGGCGTCCGGCGACTGCCGGCGCGCGTCAAGTGCGCGGCGCTCGCGTGGACCACGCTCGAGGCGGCGCTGCGGACGCATCCTGCAGGCGACGCGGCGGGCGAAGCGCCCGGCGGCAGCGAGCCCGCCGGAGGCTGACCCGCCGGCGCGGGTCCCCGTCGCGTCTAGCCCGGCAGGTCCTCCTCGCCGATCGCCCAGGCGCCGTCG
>JAHYJQ010000272.1 GCA_019429025.1 Trueperaceae bacterium
GGCGATTGGCTGCGCGAGGCGCTCGACCCGACGCTGCGAAGCGGCTGACCGCCCCCGACGGTCGACCGTCGCCGTCAAGTGGCGAACGCCCCCAAATGGACCGCGTGGCGTAGCGTGGCCGGCACGCGGACGCTGCGCCGGCCCGCCGCCCGGCGCCCCCCACGGCCCGAGCGGCGGCGTTCCGCCCCGAGCGCGCCGCGCCCCGGAGGTCCACCTTGCCCCTGCCACGCCTCGTCCGCCCGCTCGTCCTCGCCGCCCTCGTGGTGCTGGCCGGCGCCGTCGCGTTCGCCCAGTCGCCGACCGGCCGCATCGTGATCGCTCAGGGCACCGACGCCGCCTCGCTCGACCCGCAGCGGCAGAACGACGCCTTCAGCACCAGCGTCCTCAGCAACCTGTTCGACACGCTCGTCTACCGCGCCGCCGACCTCTCCCTGCAGCCGGGCCTCGCCACCGCGTGGGAGCTCGTGGACGACACGACCTGGCGCGTCACCCTGCGTCCTGACGTCGCCTTCCACGACGGCTCCGCCTTCACCGCCGAGGACGTGAAGTTCTCGCTGGAGCGCCCGCTCGACCCCGATCTCGGCTCGCCGCTCAGCGGCCGCTTCGCCGTCATCGCCGGCGTCGACGTCATCGACGACCTCACCGTCCACGTGCGCACCACGGCGCCGTACCCCCTCCTCCCGGCGCGCCTGAGCGAGTGGTTCATGCTGTCGCAGGCGTACGTCGAGGCCACCGATCCGGCGGCCCTGGCCATCACGCCCATGGGCACCGGCGCCTACCGCTTCGTCGAGTGGGTGAAGGACGACCGCCTCGTGCTCACCGCCAACGAGTCGTACTGGCGCGGCGCGCCCGCCATCCGCGACGTGGTGTTCCGGCCCATCCCCGAGCTCTCCACCCGCGTGGCGGCGCTGCAGTCGGGCGACGTCGACCTGGTGACGAACGTGCCCGCGTTCCGCCAGGCCGAGGTCGCCGCCGCGGCCGCGCTCGACGTCCGCAGCGTGCCCAGCACCTTCTTCCAGTACGTGGCGCTCGACGGCACCAAGAACCCCGTGCTGGCCGACGCGCGCGTCCGCCAGGCGATCCAGTACGCCACGAACGTCGAGGAGATCGTCGAGTTCCTGTTCGACGGCGCCGCGGAGCGCATCGCGGTGCCGCTGGCGTTCGGCACCTTCGGGCTCGACGAGAGCATCGAGCCGTACCCGTACGACCCCGAGCGCGCCCGCGCGCTGCTCGCCGAGGCCGGCTACCCCGACGGCATCCGCTTCGCGCTGGACGCGCCGGTCGGCCGCTACGCGCAGGACAAGGAGACCGCCGAGGCGCTGGTGGGCCAGTGGTCGCAGGTCGGCATCCAGGTCGACCTCAACGTCAACGAGTGGAGCGTCCAGCTCACCAAGTACCGCGCCGGCACCGAGCTGACCGACGCCCACTTCATGGGCTGGGGCACCAGCACGTTCGACGCCGACGACGTGTTCTTCGGCGCCTTCGTGAACCAGCCGACCAAGAACAACTACGAGAACCCCGCCCTCAGCGAGCTCGTGCTGCGCGCCCGCACCTCGCTCGACCCGGCGGAGCGCGAGCGGCTCTACGCGGAGGCGCAGCGCATCGTCTACGAGGACGCCCCGTGGGTCGTGCTGTTCCAGCAGGTCGACATCTACGGCGTGCGCGCCGACCTGGCGTGGCAGCCGCGTCCGGACCAGAAGATCGAGGTCTTCACGATCCGGCCCGCCCAGTAGCCCCGGTGGACGGCGACCGCCCGATCCTCTACGGCTCGGTGCGGTCGCCGCACTGCTTCAAGGTCTCGCTCGTCCTCGCCGAGAAGGGGATCGACGTCGACCGGGTCGAGATCGATCTCCCGGCGCGCGAACAGAAGACGCCGGCCTACCTCGCCATCAACCCCCTGGGGCAGGTGCCCGTCTACCGTGACGACCGCGGCGTCCACATCGACTCGCTGGTCATCATGCGCCACCTCGACGAGCGCCATCCCGAGCCCCGCCTCTTCCCCCCGGCTGCGCCCTGAGCGCCGCCGACCTCGCCTGCTTCGCCTGGCTGCACGGCTACGCCCGCTTCGACCTACCGAGCGCGTGGGACCGCCATCGGCACGTTCGTGACTGGCTCGACCGGCTGCGCGCTCGCCCGTCGTTCGCGGCCGCCCACGGCGCCGTGGGGCGCCCGTTCGCGCCCGAAGGCTGAGCGGGCGGGCTGGCGTTCCGGGCGGGGCATCGCGGGGTAGCTGGCCGCCCCCGTCAGAGCAGCTTCGCCCCCACCGGTACCGACCCCTCAGGCACGCACAGCACGACGCGCGACGCCTCGTCGTGGAAGCCCGTGATGAGGCACTCCGACACGACGGGGCCGATGCGCTTGGGCGGCAGGTTGACGACCCCGACGACCAGCTTGCCGACCAGCTCGTCGGGCGCGTAGAGGTCGGTGATCTGGGCGCTGGAGCGGCGGACGCCGATCGCCTCGCCGAAGTCGACCTCGAGGACGTAGGCGGGCTTGCGCGCCTCGGCGAAGACCGCCGCGCGCAGGACCCTGCCCACGCGCAGCTCCACCTTCAGGAACTCGTCGAACGAGATCGCTTGCATGGTCCTCCTTCAGGGCCGCTCGGCGGAACGTCGCGCCGGCGAACCCGCGCCCGCCCGCTCGGCGTCGAGCAGCGCCTGCAGCCGCGCCACCACGTCGGGGCGCTCGGCGTAGAGGTTCCGCCGCTCGCGCGGGTCCGCCTCGAGGTCGTAGAGCTGCCCGGGCGCGCCGGGTTCCGGCGGACCTCCGGCGGGCGGCGGCCAGCCGCCCGACCCCCGCGTCCCCTCGATGAGCTTCCAGCGCCCGGCGCGCAGCGCGAACACGCCCGCCTCGGAGTGCAGCACCAGGTGCGCGCGGGGTGCCTCGGACGGCGCCCCCTCCACCAGCGGCGACGCGAAGCCGACGGCGTCGGCGAACCCCACGGCGTCCGGCGCGGCGCCCGCCGGAAGCGGCACGCCAACCAGCGCGGCGACCGTCGGCAGCAGGTCGACGAGCGACACCAGGCGAGCATCCACCCTGCCCGGTCCGGGTTCGCCGGGCGGACGGACGACCAGCGGCACGCGGTGACCCCCCTCCCAGGCGTGGCCCTTGGCACCGCGCCAGCCGCCGGAGGGGTCGTGCCCGTACGTTCGGTAGGCCTCCTCGCCGTCGGCGTCGCGCAGCACCTCGCCGTCGACCCCCAGCACGCGGTCGCCCGGCAGGGCGCCGTGGTCGCTGGTGACGAACACGAGCGTGTCGCCATCGGCGCCCGTCCTCTCCAGCGCGTCCAGCACCCGGCCCACCATCCAGTCGTAGAGCCACGCGAGGTCGCCGCGCGGCCCGGCGCCGCTGCGCGCGCGGGCGAACGGCGGCACCAGTTCGTCGACGCACGGCTCGTGCGGCGCCGACGCGGCCAGGTAGAGGAAGAAGGGCACGCCCTCCGCCGCGGCCTCCTCGACCCAGGCGACCGCGCGCTCGGCGAACGCGACGTCGACGTCGCGGTGCGACCAGCCGGGGCTGCGCATGCCGCTGCGGCTGGTGTAGACGGGGTCGTCGTCGAACTCGCTGGGCGGCTCGGGGAAGCGGTCGTCCTCGATGAAGGCGTAGGGGGCGTGGCAGGTGGGGCAGGCGGACGTGCCGAAGAAGCGCTCGAAGCCGGCGGCCAGCGGGCCGCCGCCCAAGCGCGCGGCGAAGTCGATGCGCGCCTCGAGGTCGCGGTCCGTGTACGGCGCCCGCGCGAAGTCGATGGCCGCGCCCGGCAGGGCGGAGAACTCCATGCCCAGGTGCCACTTGCCGACGCACAGGGTGCGGTACCCGGCGTCGCGCAGCACGGATGCGAGGGTGGGGGTGCCCCGACCGATGAGGGACGGCGCGTAGCCGCCGATGACGCCGCGCTGCAGCCGGGTCCGCCACGCGTACTCGCCGGTGAACAGCGCGTAGCGCGACGGCGTGCACACCGCCGACGACGCGTGCGCGTCGGTGAAGCGGACGCCGGTCGCGGCGAGCCGATCGATGTTCGGCGTGGGCACCCTCGATGCAGGGTGGTAACTGCCGACGTCCCCCACGCCTAGGTCGTCGGCGATGACCACGACGACGTTGGGGCGGCGGCCGGTGGCGGGCGCGGCCATGGCTCAGCCGTCCGTAGGCCGGGCGGCGACGACGTACGCCGGCAGCTCGCCCTCGTGCGCCAGCAGCAGCGCCTCGAGCCGCGCGTGCAGCGTGCGCCGCAGATCCTGCGCGCCCGGGTCGGCGAACAGGTTGCGCAGCTCGAACGGGTCGGCC
>JAHYJQ010000273.1 GCA_019429025.1 Trueperaceae bacterium
CTCGTGCGCGACGTCGGCCTGGGACCCAACGATCCGCGTCGACACTATGTCGCGGTGCAGCACGCCATCGGGCGGGTCGTGTCCGACGACGATGGCGCGAAGGTCGACCCCGACTGACGCATGCCGTCGCACCCGCCGGCGCTACGCTGGAGCGAATCCCAGCGCGCGCCGCTCGCGGCGACGGGCACCCGGAGGCGAAGCCATGGACGCGATCGTGTTGGCCGGCGGCAGGTTGCCGCCCGAAGACCCGGCGAGCACCTCCGTGCCCGGCGGCCTCAAGTGCCTGCAGGAGGTGGGCGGCCGGACGATGCTGCAGCGCTCGCTCGACGCGCTCTCGGACGCGCGCGGGATCGGGCGCGTCATCGTGGTCGGCGTCCCGTCGGAGACGCCGCTGACCTGCGATCACCCGCTCGAGGTCATCCCGGCCGAGCGCGACATGATCCGCAGCCTGCAGGTCGCCGCGGCGCGGCTCGCCCCGGCGGCGCCCGGCGGCGCGCCCGCCGACGCGCAGGTCCTCGTCGTCTCGGCCGACGCCCCGCTCGTGACCGGCGAGATGCTCGACTGGATGCGCACGCGCACGCTCGAGGGCGGGGCCGACGTCACCATCACGACCGTCGAACGCTCGGTCATGGAGGCGCGCTTCCCGGGCGCCAAGCGCACCTACGTGCGACTGCGCGACGCGGAGCTGTGCGGCGGCGACGTCGCCGCCTTCCGGCTCGCCATCGCGGACCGCGGCGTCGAGCTCGCCGAGCGGCTGGTGCGCGCGCGCAAGCACCCGTGGCAGATCGCCGCCATCGTCGGCCCCGGCACCCTTGCTTCGCTGATGGCCGGCCGGCTGACGCTGGCGCGGGCCCTGAAGGCGCTCGACGCGCGGCTCGAGCTCAAGCTCAACGTCGTCGTCAGCCCCTACGCGGAGATGGCGATGGACGTCGACAAGCCCGAGCAGCTGGCGCTGGTGCGGGCGGCCGTCGGGGCCCGGGGGTAGCGGGCCGGAGCGTCCCACGGTTTCGAACCGGACGCTGCCCGAGGCGCCGGCCCGCGCTCAGCGGAAGCTGCCCTCGCGCCAGTGCCGCCACACCAGCGGCCAGACGTACAGCCAAGGATGGCGGCGCACGCGCGGCGGGATCTCCACGTGCCGCCCCGTGTGGCGCTCGAGCTTCCATGCGACGTAGTCGAGGCCGCCCTCGAAGGTGGCCAGCCCCTTGAGCAGGCGCAGGAGCGACAGCAGCTTGCCCCAAGCGCCGCGAAGCGCCCAATCCGCCCGGGCGCGCGCGGTGTTCGTGGGCCGCCCAACGTGCGTGGCGAGCACCGCCTCGCCCGTCGCCCGGAAGTACGCGGGGTAGGCGGCGACGAGCGCGGCCGGCCGGTCGTGGCCCTCGGGGCGCAGCTCGGCGCGGTAGCTCAGGCGCAGCGCGCCGGTCCAGTAGTCGACGGCCCCGGCCGGTCCCCCCAGCCGCGGCCAGGCCCGCCAGGCGAGCGTCTCCACCGCCTCGACCAGGCCGTCGACGAGGGGTTCGGGATCGGCGGCGCCGACGATCGTCAGCGGCTGGGCGTAGCGCCCCCAGAAGTACGAGTGGAACGCCGCGCGCGAGACGCCGCGGCGGAACTGTCGCAGCGACAGCACCGCGACCTTGCCGCGGACGGTGACGCCGTGGCCGCCGGCGACGCCTTCTTCGCCCGTGCCGTCGCCGGCCGTGCCGGCGCCGGTCTCGAGGTAGAAGACGCTCGGTGGCAGCAGTCGGCACCACCACGCTCCCCAGGGCCCGAGCGCCGCGTCGAGGTCGTCGACCAGGACGTGCAGGTCGATGATCCCTTCGGCGGTGCCGCGCTGCCGGCACGAGCCGTAGTAGAGCACCGCGACGATGGCGTCACCGAAGCGTTCCCGCGCCGCCTCGACCAGCGCCGTCACCTCCGGAGGCGCGGGCCGCAGCGCCTCGGCGCGCACGGCGTCCCGCACCCGCGTGCGCTGGATGGCGTCGAAGTGGCCGGGGCTCACGGTCGCCGCCGCCGCAGGTCGAGGAAGGCCAGCGGCCCGCCGACGGTGACGGCCAGCGGCCCGGCCGCGGCCTGCAGCTCGCCGTCGAGCAGCCAGGTCTCGTCGACCTCGAGCACGGCGCTCGTGGCGCGCAGGCTGTGGTAACCCCCGTTCGCCGGGAGGCCGCGCACCCGGCCCCACAGCAGGGGCGGCACGTGGCGCAGCGGCCGATGCGGTCGCGCGTTCATCCACGTCGACACCAGCGGCCCGCTGTGGTCGCCCCAGTACGGCCGCATGCCGATGGGCAAGTGATCGAGCGTCGTCAGGATCAACGCCGACACGTCCACCCGGCCGGGTGGGACGCCGTCGAAGCCGAGGCCGACCGGCGTGGGTCGGTCGAACGGCGGCTGCCGCCGGACCATGCCCCACAGGCTGCGGAAGATCGCCCAGGCGACCCCGAGGTCGCCCCCGCGGGCGCGCCGGCGCAGCACTTGCTGCCAGTACTCGACCCCGCGCACGACCGCGCCGAGGCCGATGAGGGTCCCCGCGGTGACGCCGTCGCGGGTCTCGATGGCCAGGATGGGGCGGCGCACCACGGGCCACGCCGAGCGCGGCAGGTCGCGCAGCGCGGCGTACGCGCGCAGCGCCCGCCGCAGGTGCCAGACGCCGCTGAGGTCGTGGGCGCACATGTTGGTGGTGCCGCCGGGCAGCACGGCGATCGGTGGGAGCTCGGCCAGCACGCCCCGGCGCGCGCACTCGGCCAGCAGCGTCTGCAGCGTGCCGTCGCCGCCGTTGACGGCGATCGCGTCCGGCCGCGCGTCGAGGATCGCGTCGAGCGCCGCCGGCAGTTCGTCGAGCCCGTGCGTCAGCAGTGATGGGCCGCCGAGCCCGGCGAGCGGCAGGCGCGCCCAGCGGCCGCCACGGTTGCCGCGGCTGGCGGCGTTGCTCAGGACGGCGAGCCGGTGCGGTCCACGCTCCGAGGCGTCAGCGCTCTGGGGGCACTCACGCATCGTAGCAGGGCGTCTCCGTGGCCCCATCTGGGGGCCAGCGGCCGCTGTTAGCATGGCGTCAGCGCGGGCCCTTAGCTCAGTCGGTCAGAGCAGGCGACTCATAATCGCTCGGTCGCGGGTTCGAGCCCCGCAGGGCCCACCACAAGGTCGCTCGCCGACGGATCGGTGGGTGCATCGACGCGTGCGTCGCGGGCGGCTCTGGTGCGGTGGCGAGGAAGGGAGCCGCCAGTATCGCCGGGGCGGTGCAGAGGCCGGACGCCAACCACGAGCACCGACAGGTGCGGAGGCCGTCGGCCGCGACCGTGATCGGGTACGGAGCCGTGACCTTGACGAGGTAGCGCAGGACCCATGGCTGGCCGGAGATCAAGGCCGCTTGGGTGACGCTCAGGCGCTTGGCCAGCGGCGTCAGCTGGTGGGCGGGCGCCGCGCGAAGCCGTCGTACGTGCGGAGGTCTCGCAGCCAATCGGCGTCCGCCGTCGCGGGCCACGCCACCTTCGCGGGCGCGGGCGTTCCGGGATGGGGCGGCGACCGGCGCAACCGCTCGGGGGGCACGCGGTCGCGGTCCCCCATCAGTCCTTGAGCGTCGCGAGCGCTCTCTGGATCTCCGTCTCGGCCTCGTCGCGAGCGTAGCCGTAGCGCTCCTGCAGCGTGCCGATGAGCTTGTCGTAGCCGCCGTCGGCCCGCGTGAGATCGTCGTCGGTGAGCTTGCCCCAGGCCTGTTTCGCGTTGCCTCGGAACTGCTTCCACTTGCCCTGGAAGATGTCGTCGTTCATGGGGAGTCCTTTCGCGAGCTGGGTCGCTTGATGGGGGAACCGTGGGTGACGGTGTCCTGCGGTTCACCTCCGGCCGGGCCGTGAAGCCCGTCGCGGCAGGGCGCCACGGAGGGCGACGGGTAGCCCTGTGGTGCCGCCGGCGTCAATCGCGCGGCGGCAGGGACAGGAGTTCCTCTTCGGTGATCGCGAGGTACACGCGCACTTCGGTCAGGTCGGTGCTGCGGTGGATGACGAGGTGTTCGATGGGTATCGCGACGGTTCGGGTTCCGATGATGCCGAGGAAGCCGCCGACGTCGATGAGGGCTGCGACCATCCGTCCGTCGTTCGCGAGCTCGACGTCCTTGATGTCGGCCACGCGCACGTTGTGGCGGTCGTAGACTTCGGCGTGGCGGAGGTCGTCGACGGTGATCGCCGCCGTCTCGACCCTGCCGAACCCTGCGACGGCGTCGACCGATCCGACGCGGCCGACCGGTTCGCCGACGCCGACCTCGCCCATGTACGGTATGTATTCGGGG
>JAHYJQ010000274.1 GCA_019429025.1 Trueperaceae bacterium
GGATCGCCCCCGCCATGCCGTGGGCGAGCGCGAGCGGTGAAGGCGCCGGACCCGCCGACGCGGCCTCCACCGCCACCGTCACCGGCCCGTCGAAGGGCGCCCGCTCGATCACCCGCACCGTCGCCCCGGGCACCAGGCCGTGCGTCGCCAGGTACGCGAGCACCTCACGGTCCTGGTCGGTGATGCGCGTGATCCGCGCCCGCGCGCCGTCATCGAGGTCGCTGAGGGGCCCGCCGGGGCAGTCGGGCAGCGTGCCGTCGCGCCGCGGGATGGGGTCGCCGTGCGGGTCGTGCGTCGGCCTTCCGAGGAGGGCGTCGACGCGCTCCTCGAACTCCTCGCTGATCACGTGCTCGAGGCGGTCGGCCTCGTCGTGCACCTCGTGCCAGGCGTACCCCAGGGCCTGCGCCAGGTAGGTCTCGAGCAGCCGGTGGTGGCGCAGGGTCTCGAGCGCCAGCACGCGGCCGGCGGGCGTGAGGCTCGCCCCGTGGTACTTGCGGTAGCGCACCAGGTTCAGCGACGCCAGCTTGTCGAGCATCCCGGTGACGCTGGCCGGGGCGACGCCCACGGCGGCGGCCAGCGCGCGCGGCTTGACGTCGTGCTCGCCGAGCTCGAACAGCGCCTTGAGGTAGTCCTCCATGGCGCGGGTGACGGCGGGGCCGCGCCTCATCGCGGGGCCCCGGCGGGGCCCGCCGCCGCTGTGGTGTGTGCGGACGTGCCCGCGGACGACGCCAGGTCGGCCCCTGCTGGCGGCCGCGGCGCCCGCCGCCGCAGCGCCCGCGCGATGAGCCCGTGGCGCGGCCCGAGGGCGAGGGCGAGGAGCAGGAAGCCGCCCGTGACGCTCGCCATGCTGCCGCCGATCGACACGTCGAGCGCGACGGCGACGCGGTAGCCGATGACGCTCGAGGCGACGGCGATCGCGCTGCCGTAGGCGAGCATGCGCCACAGCCGGTCGGTGAGCAGGTACGCCGCCGTCGGTGGGACGATGACGAAGGCGACGAACAGGATGGCGCCCACGGCGTCGAAGGCGCCGACCGCGGTGACGCTGAGGAGCGACAGCAGCGCGAGGCCTATGAGCCCCGGCCGCAGGCCCAGGGCGACCGCCAGCGCCGGGTCGAACGTCGCCAGCTTCAGCTCCTTGTACGCGAGCACGACGAACGCGAGGTTGAGCACGGTGACGACCAGCATGGTCAGCAGCGAGCGCGCCACCTCGAGGCCGCCGACGCGCACGACGTCGAGCCAGGCGAAGGCGATCTCGCCGAGCAAGACGGCGTCGGCGTCGAGGTGCACGTCGCGCGCGTAGACGTTGATGAGCAGGACGGCGGCGGCGAACAGGGCGGGGAACACCAGCCCGATCGCGGCGTCTTGCTTCACCCGGCGGCTGCGCACCAGCAGGTCGGTGAGGACGACGGTGGCGAGCCCGGCGAGGGCGGCACCGACGACGTGCAGCGGCGTGTCGAGGGTGCCGGTGAGCAGGTACGCGCCGACGATGCCGAGCAGCACCGCATGGCTGATCGCGTCGGACAGCATGCTCTCGCGGCGCAGCACCAGGAAGGTGCCGAGCAGTGTCGCCGCCACCCCCACCAGCGCGCCGACCGCCACGATCGTGACCGACGGCGCGTCGAGCCAGGCCTGCAGGGCGGTCATCGTGCCGCGCCCTCGTCGCGGCGCCCGCCGAAGGGCGCCTGCAGCTCGCGGGCCTGCGCCCGACCGGCGGGCGTCAGCACCCAGTGCGCGCCCTCCTCGGGCATGTGCTCGACGCGCTCCACCAGGCCGCGGCGCCGCAGGCGGCGCAGCACGTGGCCGGTGGGGCCGCCGAAGTAGGTGTCGAGCATGCCCTGCTCGCTGGCGTACGCCGGGTCGCGGTGGTCCTGGCCGAGGCGGAGGAGGTCGACGAGCACCCGGTGCGAGCCGAGCGCGCGCCGCCGCGCCCACGAGCGCGCCGCCTGCCACGCCAACCCGCGCTCGGGCGCGGCGAGGAGCGAAACCAGCACCAGGGCGCTGGCGGCGAGGACGATGACCGGGCCCGTGGCGAGGCCGCGGGCGGAGGCGGAGACCAGCGCGCCGGCGACGCCCGCGAGCGCGCCGAAGGCGGCGGCCAGCGCGACCATCGCCTCGAGCCGGCGCGTCCACTGCCGCGCCGCCGCCGCCGGGGCGACGACGAGGGCCACCATGAGGATCACCCCGACGAGCTGCAGCCCGATGACGACCGCCACCGCGATGAGCAGCGTCAGCAGCGCCTCGAGCGCCAGGACCGGCATGCCGAGGCTGCGGGCGAAGTCGGCGTCGAAGGTGACGGCCTTGAACTCCTTCCACAGCAGGGCGAGCGCGAAGAGCGCGGCGACGCCGACGCCGCCGATCAGCGTTACGTCGGCGGGCAGCACGGCGGCCGCCTGGCCGAACAGGAAGGCGTCGAGCCCCGCCTGCGCGGCACCGACGTGGCGCTGCGCGTAGGTGAGCAGCACCGTGCCGACGGCGAAGAACAGGCTGAGCGAGACGCCGAGCGCGGCGTCGTCCTTGATGCGGGTGGTGCGCGTGAGCAGCAGCACCAGCAGGGCCGCCAGCGCGCCGCTGATGAGCGCGCCGGCCAGGATCGGCGTCAGGGACCGCGAGCCGGAGACGAGGAAGCCGAGGGCGATCCCCGGCAGGGCCGCGTGGCTGAGCGTGTCGCCCAGCAGGCTCTGGCGCCGCAGGACGGCGAAGCTGCCGAGCGCGCCGGCGACCGTGCCGACGAGCGCAGCGCCCAGCGCGACGCTGCGGACGGTGAAGTCGCCCAGGAACGCGAGGAGCTCCATGGCGTCGCGGGCGCCCGTCAGGCGACGGGGGTCCGTGCCTCCTCGCCGGGCGCGCGGTCGGCGGGCGCGGCGGCCGGCGCCGGCCCCCCCGTCGCCCCCAGCAGCACCACGCGGGGGCCGTAGGCAGCGTGCAGGTTCTCGGCCGTGTAGGTCTCGGTGACGGGCCCTTGGGCGATGACGCGCACGTTGAGCAGCGCCAGCCAGTCGAAGTAGGTCGCCACCGTCTGCAGGTCGTGGTGGACGGCGACCACCGTCTTCCCGCGCGCGCGCAGGTCCTTGAGCAGGTCGACGATGGCGCGCTCGGTGGTGGCGTCGACGCCGGCGAAGGGCTCGTCCATGAGGTAGAGGTCGGCGTCCTGCACCAGGGCCCGCGCGAGGAACACCCGCTGCTGCTGCCCGCCGGAGAGCTGGGCGATCTGGCGGTCGGCGAAGTCGTCCATGCCGACCATCGCGAGCGCCTCGAGCGCCTCGTCGGCCTCGGTGCGGCGCGGCCGACGGAACCAGCCGAGGCGGCCGTAGAGGCCCATCGTGACGACGTCGAGGGCGGTGGTGGGGAAGTCCCAGTCGACCGAGGTGCGCTGCGGCACGTACGCGACGCGGCGGCGCTGCTCGCGGTAGGGGCGGCCGTGCACGTACACGTGGCCCGCGTTCGGGCGCACCGCGCCGATGATGCAGCGCAGCAGCGTGCTCTTGCCCGCGCCGTTGGGGCCGACGATCGCCGCGAGCACGCCAGGCGGGACGTTGAGGTCGACGTCCCACAGCACCGCCTGGTGGGCGTAGCTGGCGGTCAGGTCCTCGACGTGGAGGGCCAGCGTGGGTTCATGGACGCCGCCGACGACGGTCATGGCAGGTCCCAGGCGGCCGCCCAGTCGGCGAGCGCCTCGGGCCACGGCGCCACCTCGCCGCCGAGCGCCGTCACGATCGTGATGACGTTGTGGCGCAGCATGCCGATCAGGGTGCCCTCGGGCGTTCCCGCCTCGCCCATGGCATCGCCGTAGAGCGAGCCGCCGATGGCGACCTCGCCGCCGCGGTCGCGGGCCGCCGCCAACACGGCCTCGATCGTGCGGGGGCTGATGGTGCTCTCGACGAAGATCGCGGGCACGCCCGTGTCCAGCACGAGGTCGGCGGTCGCGCGGATGTCGGCGATGCTCGCCTCGGACTCCGTGCTGATGCCCTCGACCCCGTGGACGGCGAGGCCGTAGGCGCGTCCGAAGTAGCGGAAGGCGTCGTGCGACGTCACCAGCGTGCGGCGCGCCTCGGGGACGCCGGCGACGCTGGCGGCCGCCCAGGCGTCCAGGGCGAGCAGGCGCTCCGCGTGCGCGGCCGCGCGGGCGCGCACCGCGTCGCCGCAGTCGGGCCGCAGCGCCGCGATGGCGTCGGCGGCGGCGGCCGCGGCGTGCGACCAGAGCGCGGCATCGAGCCACAGGTGGGGGTCGGCGCGCCCGGCGTAGGCGTCCTCGCCCTCCAGCAGGTTC
>JAHYJQ010000275.1 GCA_019429025.1 Trueperaceae bacterium
GCGGATGCTGGGCCGTTAGGCGACGCCGGAGGCGTCGCCTAACGGCCGGGCAGTTTCGTCGGCGAAGCCGCCGAAACTGCGGGACCGTAAAGCGACGCCGGAGGCGATCGACGGCTTGGCAGTTCGGGCGGCCCCGCCGCCCGAACCGCGGGCAGGAGGGCGCGTCGCGCCCTCAACGACCTGGGCTTCAGTTCCGCCGTCGATCCAGCACCTCCGCGTCGTCAGCGCCGACGCTGACGCTGTCGGAGTGTCCGGTCAGGGACGGCGCCGGTCCAGCACCTCGGCGTCGTCGGGCAGGTAGGTGACGTCCTCGCGCGTCAGGCCCTGGTCGCGCAGCCAGTCGCGGAAGGTCAGGTCCGCGAAGAGCTCGTCGCCGGCCCGGTAGAAGGTCAGGCGCCAGGGGTCCATGGTCGCCTCCACGACCATCGCGATGACGTACGCGATGGCCGCGTCCGGGTCGCGGTTGTCGAAGCGCAGCACCACGGCGTCGCCGCGCGGCGTCTCCTCGCTCCCGACGATCGTCGCGTCCCAGCCGGCGAAGACCGCGGCGAGGTCGAGATCGAGCGGCAGCTCGCCGTCCCCGCCGGGCTCGATGAGGCCGCCGAAGGCGTCGGGGTCGTCGAGGTCGAAGAGCGCCACCTGGTTCGTCATGAAGGTGTAGCTGCGCACGACGTCGCCGTCGATGACGATCTGGTTGTCGGCGATGGCGTCGGGCCGCAGGATGTAGAGCCCGGCCGCGGGGATGCCGGGGATCGCCAGCACCTCGACCTCCACCCGGATGTTCTGCCCCGCCTCGTCGATCAGCACGCCGTCGAGGACGAAGGAGACGTCGACGAGGGCGGCGGCGCTGGCCTCGAGGTCGGCGAGGACCTGGTCGACGTCCTGGGCGGCGGCGTGCGGCAACAGCGGTACGAGCGCGAGCAGGAGGGCGGCGACGACGGCGGGCAGGCCCGGGCGTCGGGCCGGGCGGCGGGTGGGCGGCGCCGTGCGGCCCCGGTCGTGGGCGCGGGTGTGGTCGGATCGCGTCATGCGGCCAGTATCGCCCGTTACGGCTGGGGCGAATGAGCCCGCCGCCCCCGAAGGTGAAGGACCCTTCAGGCTCCCGCCACACGGGGAAGTGGTGGGGCGGTGCTAGCGTGGGTTGTAAGGAGGGTGCCATGTTGCGTCTTCGTTCGAATCCGTCCAGCTTCGCGCGCCATGCGGGCCTGCGGCTCGCCGTCGTCGTGACGGCGCTGTCGCTGTTCGCTGCCGCCGTTGCCCAAGGTCCCGTGCTCAGCCCCCGCTCGATCGTCGTGAACCCGATCCCAGGCTTCGAGGTCGACGTCTGGCTCGACAAGGACCCGAGCGGGCGCGACGCCCCGGCGTACCGGGTCGGCGAGAACCTGGAGATCTCGGTGCGCCCCTCGGCCGACGCCTACGTCTACCTCTTCAGCCTGGCGGCCGACGGCGAGGTCGTGCAGGTGCTGCCGAACCGCTACGACGCCGACGGCAGCAACAACTTCGTCAGCGGCGGGACGGTGCGCACGTTCCCGCCGGGCGGCGCGCGCTACACCTTCAACGTCGCCCCGCCGCAGGGTCTCGCCAAGGTCATGGCGGTGGCCAGCCGGCGGCCGCTCGACGTCTCGACGCTCGCCAGCTTCCGCAGCGAGAACGACTTCGCCACCTCCAACATCGGCGAGGATGCCTTCGCCCGCGCGCTGCGGATCATCGTGACGCCCATCCCGAGCACCGACTGGGTCTCCGCCACCGCGCTCTACTACGTGGGGACGCGCCCGCAGGTCGGCGCCTACGGCACGCTCCGTATCGACAGCGACCCGCGCCGCGGTGAGGTCTACGTCGACCGCACCTTCGTCGGCTACACGCCGCTCGACTACGACCTGCGGCCCGGGATGTACGACGTCGAGGTCGTCGCGGGTGGCCGCAGCGGCTCCGAGCGGGTCCAGATCCGTCCGGACCGCGTCAGCGACGTGTTCCTCTCGTTGCGTCCCGTGGTTCAGCAAGGCACGGCCTCCTTCACGAGTTCGCCGAGCGGCGCGGAGGTGTTCGTCGACGGCAGGCGGGTGGGAACCACCGACACGGGGCGCGTGACGTTCGACACGGGCAGCTACGTGGCGGAGTTCCGGCGCGATGGGTACACGGTCCAGAGCGTTCGCTTCGACGTGCGTGCGAACGGCGACACGCGGGTGGCGGCCACGCTGCAGGCGCTGACGGGCACCCTGGAGATCCAGGCGAACGTCGGCGGCGCACGGGTGTTCCTCGACGGCCGCGAGGTCGGCGTCATCGCGAGCGGCTCCGGCCGCCTGACGGTGCGTGACCTTCCGGCCGGTGTCCGTGAACTCGTGCTGCTTGCGCCCGGTTACCGCGCCGTCGTACAGGACGTGCGCATCGAGGCAGGCCGGACCTCCAGCGTCACGCTGCGGATGGTCAGGCCCTAGCGCGTCACCCGTCCCTCACGGCCACCGGCGCACGGCGTCGGTGCCCAGGCGGAGGCCGGCAATTGCCGGCCTCCGTTCCGCGTCCGCCGCGGTACGATGGCCTCACATGGAACCCTCGACACCGCTCGTCGCCGTCGTCCTCGCCGGCGGCGATCGTGACGACCGGCTCGCCGCGACGGTGGGCGCCGCCAGCAAGGCGCTGGTGCCGCTCCGCGACGTGCCGATGGGCGCCTACGTCGCCCACGCGCTGCGCCGCTCCGGCGTGGTCGACCACATCATCTGGGTGGGCGAGACCGATGGCCTCATCCGCCGGCTGGTCGACGTCGAGCTCCCCGGTGGTCAGCGCATGGTCGACTCGCTGAGCCTGGGGCTGGGCGCCGCGCTCGGCTGGGCCATCGGCGTCGGGCGGCGCCAGCGCGCGCCGGGGGACGCCGGGTCCGGTCCGGAGCCGCGCCTGCTGGTGGTGAGCGCCGACCTCCCGTGGTGGGACGCCGAGGGCGTCGAGGCCTTCGTGACCCATGCGCCGGCGGTCGACCTGGTCTACCCGGTGGTGCGCGAGGCCGACGCGCTGGCGCGCTTCCCGGACCAGCCGCGGACCTACGCCCGGCTGCGCGACGGCCGCTTCACCGGCGGCAACGCGCTCCTGCTGAGCACGAAGGCGGTCACCCGGCTGCTGCCGCTGGTGGACGCCGCGTTCCACGCCCGCAAGCGCCCGTGGGCGCTGGCGCAGCTGGTCGGGTTCCGCACGCTGCTCGCGCTGCTCACCGGCACCGCGCGCATCTCGGCGATCGAGGCGCGCGTCGAGAAGCTCCTCGGCATGACGGCACGCGCCTTCATCACGTCGGACGCGACGATCGCGGCCGACGTCGACGACCCCGCGCACCTGCCCGCCACGCTCGGCCTGCCGCAGTTCCCGTCGCTCGGCGACGCCTGATCCGGAGGACACCCATGCGTCGCCCCGACGAACTCCGCCGCCAAGCGGCGCTGGCCGCCAGCGCCAGCGTTGCCTTCGCCCTCCTCGCCGCGCTCGCGGTGTTCCTGCTGCTGGGGCGCGAGGGACGCCTCGGCTTCGGCGGCTTCAACCTCGCCGGGCTGCTAGAGGGCCTCGCCTTCCTGGTGACGCTGATGGCGGCGCTCATCTGGGTGCGCGCCGGCCTGCGGCTGCCGGCGCCCGTCCTGCTCTCGTTCGGCCTCGTCGCGCCGCCGCGGGCGCGCAGGGTGGCCGCCAAGGTGCCGGTCGTCGACGTGGCGGCGGCGCAGTTCACGCTGGCCGACCACCGCGTGGTCATCGTCCAGGAGGACGGCGTGCCGGTCGGCATGAGCGGCGTGCGGCGCGAGCGCATCACGTCGTGGGACGAGATCGTCAAGGTGCCGGGCGACGTGTCGGTCACCGACCTCCGCGCGCTGCTCGCGCACGAGCCGCTCGTCGTGGTCATGGAGGGGGACGAGGTCGCCGGCGTCGTCACGCAGGAGGCCTACCTCGCCGGGCCGTGGGGCCGGGTGCGCTGACGCGCGTCGCTCCGGGTTCGACCCTCAGGTCCCACGCCGCGTGACGTCGCGCGGCCGCGCCCCCTCCGCCGCCAGCGGCAGGTAGGGCGTGGCGTCCGCCGCCAGGTCGTCGGGATCGGCCCCGCCCGCCGCGAGCCGGCGGGCGGCGGCCAGCGCGATCATCGCGCCGTTGTCGGTCGCGAGGCCGGGCGGCGGCAGGTGGACGCGCAGCCCGGCATGGCCGAGCTCGCGCCGCAGGCGCGCGTTGGCGGCGACCCCGCCGGCCACCACCAGGTCGCGCCGGCCGAGGTCGCGGGCGGCGCGGGTGGCGGCGCCGAGC
>JAHYJQ010000004.1 GCA_019429025.1 Trueperaceae bacterium
GGGCCTCTCCGGGGCGCGGTCGCTCAGCGCGCCCCCGTCAGTACGAGACGATCAGGATCTTGACGCCGTCGCCGGCCTCGACCTGCACGAAGGGCTCGCCCGAAGGCAGGCGCAGCATGCCCTCGCCCGCCCCCTCGAGCAGGGCGACCGCCGTGTGCCACGGGGCGCGGCCAGGCTCGCCGGACAGGTCGAGGTCGAGGCGGAAGCGGCCGCGCCCCCACTCGCCGCTCGCCTTGGCGCGCGTCTTGATGGGCAGGTGCCGCGCGATCCACAGCGCCCAGGGTCCGAGCAGCAGGAGCGCGCGCAGCGATTCCTCGAGCGCCCAGACGGGCATCCCCCAGCGGATCCGGACCTTGTCGGCCTCGAGCCGCAGCCACAGCAGGCGCGGGCGGACGTCGTCCAGGTAGCGGACCCACCAGTCGACCTCGCCCCACCGGGGCGCGTTCGGCATCACACGACCTCGACGACGATCTTCGCCTTCTTGCCGCCGGCGTCGTCGTCCACGTCGATGTCCACCAGCTTGCCCTCGGGCGTCTCCGTCGACAGCGCGTTGATGAGCTCGCTGAGGTCGATGCCCTGCGCCTCGAGCTCCGTGCGCGCCTCGGCCGGGAGGAAGCGCCCGGCGAACTTGGCGAGGCCGAGCGGGACGTTGACGCGGATCTTGGCGCGGTCGCCATCGCCGTCGTCGTTGGCGTCGATCGAGATGCGCAGCAGCCGGGCCGTGCCGGTGCGAGCGGGCGGGGGCGGTGGCGGCGGGGCCGAGCCGCTCGGCCCGTCGCCGAGCGCGCGCAGCAGCTCGCTCGCCTGGTCGACGTTGATCTGGCCGGCGGCCAGCATGTCGAGCACCTTCTTGCGCTCGTCCTGGGCGGCCATCCTCACCCCTCCTTCGCCGGCGCCCGCAGGCTGAGGTCGCCGGCGGTCAGCCGCACCTCGACCCGCGCGCTGCCGGCGCCGACGCGTCCGCGCGCCTGCGCGCCGACCATGCGGTCGTCGACCTCGAAGCCTGGCGCGTGCAGGTCGCCCATCGACACCGAGGCCTCGACGTTCGCGTCGCTGCCGGGCAGGAAGCGGACGTCGACGTCACCTGCCTTGGCGGCGATGCGGTGGCGGCCCTGCGTGGGCCGGAAGGCGACGGAGAGGTCGCCCGCGGCCTTGGAGAGGTCGACGGCCACGGCGTCGCGTACCGAGAGGTCGCCCGCCAGCATCCGCCCGCGGACGTAGGGGACGCCCGCCACGTCGGCGTCGCCCGCCTTGAGGTCGAGCGCGACACCCCAGGCCCGGGGGACGCGCACGTGGACACTGAGCGACGTGCTGCGCCCCAGCCAGCGGTCGACCGACCAGCCGCGCTCGGAGGTGACCCGGACGCCGTCGTCGGTCTGGGTCACGCGCAGCTTCTGCTCGTCGTCGCCCTCGACGACGGGCTCGTCGACGTCGTCGGCCACGACGCTCAGGTCGGCGGCCGTCAGCTCGATCGTGCACCAGCGGGTGCCCGCGGGGGCGAGGTCGACCGGGGAGGCCTCGGCGGCCTCGCGCGCAGCGGAGCGAACGCGGTCGGCGGCGGTGGCGCCGGCTCCGGACGCGGTCGCATCCGTGGTGCCCACCGGCGCATCCGGGTTCGGCGCCTCGACGGTCACACCCTCGGGCGTCTCGTCGAGTTCGGTCAAGACGCCGATGAGGCGCTCGGCCTCCTCGGGGGTGATCTGGCCTGCGTCGCGCAGGGCTCGGACGCGCTCGATGTCGTTCATGGCTCCTCCTCGCGGGGATGCTGGACCGTGTGCGCCCCGCGGGGCCGAGAGACCCCGCGGGGCGCCTTGGGTGCCGATCAGGCGGTCGTGCGAATGCGGCGGTCGGGACGGGCGGGGCGCCGGTTCGCGGACTCCATCGCGGTGGGTTCGATCCGCTCGGCGAAGCGGGCGATGCGGCGGGCAAGGCCGAGGAGGGCGCGGGCGATGACGAGGCGGTCGGGGTTGGGCAGCTGTGCCTGGGTACGGAGGCGGGCGACGTTGGCCTCCTCGCGGAGTTGCGCGGCGTAGGCGGCGCCGTAGGGCAGAACGTCGTTCGGGTACATGCTCGCCTCCTTGGTCAAGATGATAGGCGAGCATTATCAGATTGTCAAGCCCCTCTTTCTATTCTTCTTCTGCGGACCTCCGCGACCAGCGGTAAGCGCCGTCCAGGAAGGCGCGAACCTCGTATCCACGCTCCACCAGGTCGACGGACGCCGCGCGGAACGCCTCGCCCCAGGCAAGCGCGTCGGCGCGAAACTCCCGGCGCAGCGTGCCGATGTCGCGCGGTGCCGCCACCCACACGTCTTCCGCGTCCAACCCGAGCGCCACCGCGCCCGGGGCGTCGCGCGCCGGGTCGCGCGCCAGCGCCCACGCGCTCTCCGGTCCCGGAGGGCCTGCGCCCCGGCCTCTGGGTGCGTCGCCGTCGACGCGGAAGAAGGCCGCGTGCGGGTCGTCGCCGGCGCGCCCGGCCACCCGCGGCGAGCCCAACCGCCACAGCCCGACGAAGCGGTCGGTCGGCAGCTCGCCCGACAGCACCCCGCCGAGGACGCCGTAGAAGTCGACGTGGTACTCGTGCACCACCACGCCGAGGTGCTCGAGGTTGAGCCGCGCGTTGCCCGCCTGCAGCGGGTCGAAGGTCCAGGCGACCCAGTCGATGCCGCGCTCGAGGCACCAGCGCCGCTGGTACCACTTGAGGCGCCGGCCGAGGCCCAACCCACGTGCCTCCGGGACGACCGCCATCATGTGCGAGTGCAGGCCCAGCGGCCGCAGGCCCGGCTCGTGCGCGAACGCCGGGAAGCCGTACAGGAAGCCGACCTGCTCGCGGCCGACGAACGCCCCGGCGACCAACGCCCCCGCGTGCAGCGCCGCGCGGATCTGCGCCGCCGGCACGATCTCGCGGTCGCGGTAACCCCACACCCGGTATTGCAGGTCCTCGCACGTGCGCAGCGCGTCCATCGTCAACAGCGGCCGGATCTGGACGTCCATGGTCATCAGGGACGAGTCTAAGCGGTGGCGGCCGAGCGCGGACGGCCACGGACGGTGTCCGCCGGGGCGCCCAGGGCACCACCCGCGGCCGCGCACCCGGTGGTACACGTGACGCCATGCCCACCGCCCCCGACCTGCCCACGCTCGTGGCGGCCGCCGGCCCCGGCGAGCGCCACGCCGCCCTGCTCGCGACCCCCACCGACCCGCCCACGGAGGTCCCCGCGTTCGCGCTGCGCGGGGCCACGCCCGGCCCGACCCTGCTCGTGACCGCGGGCGTGCACGGCGCCGAGTACGCCTCGATCGAGGCGGCCTACCGATTGGCGGCGCTCACGCCCTTCGTGCTGCGCGCGCACGGCGACGAGCGCGCCCGCGCGCTGGCGGAGACGTTCGGCATCCCCTACGTGATCGCGTCGAGCTCCGCCGGCCACTCCTACGCCGGCGCCGCGGCCGAGCGCCCCCTGGCCCGCACATCCACGCGGCCGGGCGACGGACCGTTCCGCCGATGGACCTACGCCGCCGTCAGCCCCGGGCGGCCAGCCACGCCCCCACCTCGTCCCGCCTCGGGATCGGACCGACCGCCCCGTAGCCGCGGGTCGACAGCGCCGCCGCCGCGTTGGCGTAGCGGCCCGCCTCCGCGAGGGACGCCCCGCGCACCCACTCGGCCAGGAACGCCCCGTCGAACGTGTCGCCCGCCCCCGTCGCGTCGACCGTCGCCACCGCGTGGCCGGCCAGGCGGTGGCGCTCGTGGCCGTCGGCGACGAGCGCGCCGTCCGGTCCCAGCTTGAGCGCCACGACCCGCGCGCCCCGCCCCAACAGGGCGTCGACGACCGCGTCCGGGTCCTCCAGGCCGGTCAGCTGGGTGGCGTCCTCCAGGCTGGGCAGGCAGACGTCGCACTGCGCGACCGTCTCCATCGCCACCGCGCGCGCCCGCGCCAGGGGCCACAGCTTGAGGCGCAGGTTGGTGTCGTACGAGACCGCGGCGCCCGCGGACCGCGCGGCCTCGATGGCGGCGAACACCGTGTCGCACGCGCCGGCGCTGATCGCCTGGCTGATGCCGGAGACGTGCAGCACCCTGGCGGCCGCGATCGCCGCCAGCGGGACGTCGGACGGCCGCATGCGGCTGGCGGCCGAGCCGCGCCGGTAGTAGCTGAACGCGTGGCCCGCGGGGCCGTGGGTGACGAAGTAGATGCCGGTGGGCGCGTCCGGATCGCGCGCGACGTGGCCGGCGTCGACGCCCTCGGCGGCCCACAGCTGCATGAAGCGATCGCCGAACACGTCCTGGCCGAGGCGCGTCCAGTAACCGGCCGCAGCCCCTTGCCGGGCGGCCGCGATCACCGCGTTGGAGGTGTCGCCGCCGAAGCCCTGCAGGTAGCGGGGGCCGCCGCCGCCGGGCTCGGCCGTCTCGTTGAACTCGAGCATCGGCTCGCCCAGCCCAAGGACGTCCAGCTGCCGAGCGCCCTCCGTGCGAGCCGAACCGCCGTCAGCATGCACATGCCGCCTCATCTCACCCTCCCATCCGCCGTGACGAGCCGCAGGAACGGCGCCACCAGCGCCAACCCCAGAGGCCCCACCGCCGAGACCATCAGCGTGAGCCGGTAGTCGCCCAGCAGGTCGAACCCCAAGCCGAACACGAGCGGCCCGATGGCCGACCCGAACACCAAGACGCTCGACACCCAGCCCTTGATGCTGCCCAGGTGCCGGCGGCCGAAGTAGTGGGCGAAGACGTTGCCCTGGAGCGACGAGTACATGCCCGTCCGGAGCCCGAGCAGCAACCCGTACGGCGCGATGGCCGCCGCCCCGTTCAGGTGACCCGCGAACAGCAGGGACGCCGCCAGCGCCAGGAGCATCAGCGACAGCAGGTAGCGCGGCGGCACCCGCGGGAGCAGCGCGCCGGTCGTGAGGTTGGCGGTCGCGGAGGCCGCCCCGTAGAACACGAAGGCGCGCGCCGCGTCGAGCCGGTCGATACCGCCCTCCGCGAGGATCGAGTAGTGGTGGAACACGAGACCGGTCCCCAGCGTCGAGGCGAGGAACAGGCCCGCGACGAACAGCCAGAAGGTCAACGTCCGACGCGCCTGGTCGGGCGTGTGGTGCCGCTCCGAGGCGGCCTCGCGCGTCTTGGCGCCGCCCGCGGCGCCGTCGGGCACCAAGCCGTAGCGCTCGGGGCGGTCGCGGAACACCAGCGCGCCGAGCGGCAGGATCGTGACCGCCACCAGGGCGCCGAGCAGCATGTAGGCGGTGCGCCACCCGGCCGCCTCGATGAGGGACTCGATGAGCGTCGGGAAGGTGGCGGTGGCCACGGCCATGCCGACGCCCGCCAGGCCGATGGCGATGCCACGGCGGCGGACGAACCAGATGGCGATGACGTGGAGGCTGACGAGCGACAGCGAACCCTGGCCCAGCGCGCGCACCAGGGTGAAGCCGACAAGCAGCATCACCGCGTCCTGGACGGCCCCCATCCACACGCACGCGAGCGCGAACGCCGCCGCGATCGCCACCACCGCGAGCCTGGGACCGCGCCGGTCGACGAAGCGACCGACGAACGGCAGGACCAGCGAGCCGCCGAGGGTGCCGAACAGGTACAGGGTCGAGATGCCGGAGCGGGTGAGCCCCAGGTCGGCGATGAGGTGGTCGATGAAGATCGACACCCCGGTCGTCTGGCCGGGGATCGTCATCATGACGCCCACCGTGCCGGCCAGCACGATGAACCAGCCGAAGAACACGGGCGACCCGCCGACGCGCGGCATCTCAGTCGGGCAGCGCCGACCCCAGGAGACGGAGCCAATTGCCGTGCAGGACGGCCTCGACGTCGCCCTCGGAGAACCCGCGCGCGCGCAGCAGGGACGGGAGCTTCTGCAGGTCCGCGATGGTGTCGAGGTCGCGCGGCGTCTGCTCGGTGCCGTAACCGCCGTCGAGGTCGCTGCCGATCGCCACGTGGCGGGCGTTACCGGCCAGGTCGCACACGTAGGCGAGGTGGTCGGCCAGGGCGTCGAGGCCGACCACGTCCGGCTGCGTCTCGCCGCGCACCCAGCCCGGCACGAGCATCCAGGCGTCCAGCGCCCCGCCGATCACGCCGTCGCGCTCGATGACGGCGCGGAGCTGGTCGTCGTCGAACTGCCGCTGGCCGGGCACCAGCGCGCGCGCGTTCTGGTGGCTGGCGAGCACCGGGCCCTGCCACAGGTCGAGCGCCTCCCAGAAGCTCTGGTCGGCGAGGTGCGTGAGGTCGAGGACCATGCCGACCTCCGCCATCGCGGCCAGCAGGTCGGGCCCCGGCGCCTTCAGGCCGCCCTCGGTGCCGGTGCCATGGGCGTAGGTGCTGTCCATGTAGTGGGTCATCCCGAGGACCCGCAGGCCGTCGTCGTACCAGAGCGCGACGTGCTCGGGCGAGGGGATCGAGTCGGCGCCCTCCATGAGCAGGACGATGCCGTGGGGCGGCTCCTCGCCGACGGGACCGCCGCCCGCGTGCCAGGCCCGCCACGCGTCCCAGTGTGCGCGCAGGCCGCCGCGGTCGCGCACGAGCCGCAGGTGGCCCTGCCGCTCGAGCATGCGGTAGTACGCGAGTTGGCCCTGGGCCATCCCGTAGGCGATCTCGGCGGTGGCGTAGCGCGGCAGGGCCGGCGTCGGCGCGCCCCCGGTGCGCGCGAGGACGGTGGCGAGCGACAGTCCGACGCCGCTGCCACGTAGCTCGGGCAGGGTGACGGTGTTGCAGCCGCGGCCGGGACCCGCCACGCCGGCGGCGCGCTCGCGCTCGCGCAGCACGTCGACCTCGAGCGTCAGGTCGCGGTTCCACAGCAGCGCGTTCATCGCCAGGTCGAGGTGCCCGTCGATCCACAGGGCGGGCGGGGTCTCCGGGGTGCGTGCCCAGCGGGCGGCGCGCCGTTCGGCGTCGGTCATGCGCGTGTTCCTCCTTGGGCGTGGGCCCCCCTGGCGCTGGCGACCACCGGCCGGCACGCCATCAGCGGGTGGCGCCGCGCGCCCAGACGGGCGCGACCCACGCGACGCGATCACCGCGGTGCGCGACCACCTGGTCGTCGAGGTTGGTGACCGGGCAGGCGTGGTTGGGCACGATGCGGACGCGGTCGCCCACCCGCAGGCGCGTCGAGCAGCCGGAGAGGTCGAGCACGCCGTGCTCCTCGGAGAGGCTGGCGATCACGGCGCCCGGCGCCTCGAGCACGTGGCCGTACCCCGCGCCGTACGCCTCCGCGATGCGGTCGCTGGTCAGCGTCTTCGAACCCGCGTCGATGACGGCGCGGCCGCGCTCGGGCACGCTGACGACGGTGGCGAGCACGTGCAGGGCGCAGTCGTCGAGGGTGGCAGCGCCGGCGCCGACGGTGGCGCGGTCGTGGTAGACGTACGTCCCCACCCGCAACTCCGTCAGCCCGGCGTGCTCGTGGGCCCGCCACATCGTCGGCGTGCCGCCGCCGGAGAACACCGGTGCCTCGATGCCGTCCGCGGCCAGCAACGCGCGCGCCTCGCGCACGAAGTCGCCGGCGCCGGCGCCCAGGGGGTGGGTGCCGAGGCCGCGAATCGCGACGCCCTCGGATGCCACCACGCGCCTCGCCAGCGCTCGGGCGTCCGCCGGCTCGAGCACGCCGGTCCGCCGGTTGCCGCTCTCGAACTCGATGACGACGTCGATCACCTTGCCGGCCGCAACGGCCGCCGCCGCGACGGTGGCCAGCGCCGTCTCGTTGTCGAGCATGACGGCCAGGCGTCGCGTGGCGCGCGCCAGCCGCGCCAACGGCTCCACCTTCCGGGGGCCGACGATCGGGTAGCTGAGCAGGATGTCGTCCAGGCCGGCGTGGGCCATCACCAGCGCCTCGCCGATCTTCTGCGCGGTGATGCCGACCGCGCCCTCGCGCACCTGGCGGTGCGCGAGGGTCGGCAGCTTGTGGGTCTTGACGTGCGGCCGCAGCGCCAGGCGGTGCCGGTCGGCGTAGGCCTGCGCCTTGGCGACGTTGGCCTCGACGCGGTCGAGGTCGATGAGCACGGCGGGCGTGTCGAGGTCGTCGAGCCGCGCCGCCGCGGACTGCGCGCCGTGTGGTCCCATGGTCAACCGCCTATCCATGCCCGCGCATCCGCGGGTCCAGGGCGTCGCGCAGGCCGTCGCCGAGCAGGTTGAGGCCCAGGACGCCGAACACGATGAAGAGGCCCGGGAAGTAGCTCATCCATGGCGCGACGAACAAGTAGCGCTTGGCGTCGGCGAGCATGTTGCCCCAGCTCGGGGTGGGCGGCGCCGTCCCCGCGCCGACGAAACTGAGGCCCGCCTCGGAGAGGATCGCGACCCCGAGCACGAAGGTGCTCTGCACGATCAGCGGCGCCAGCGAGTTGGGGACGACGTGCCGCAGCAGGATGCGCAGGTCGCGCGCGCCGAGGGCGCGCGCGCCACTGACGAAGTCCAGCTCCTTGAGCGACAGCACCACCCCGCGCACGATGCGGGCGGTCGCCGGCGTCAGCGTGATCGTGAGCGCCCAGATCACGTTGGTCTCGTTGGGGCCCAACGCCGCCAGGATGGCGATCGCCAGGAAGATCGACGGGAACGCCATGAGCGCGTCCATCGAGCGCATGAGCAGCCCGTCGAGCCAGCGGTAGTAGCCGGCCGCCACGCCGATCGCGAGGCCGAACAGGGTCGTCAGCGCGACCACCGCGTAGCCGACGCGGACCGACACGCGGGCGCCGTAGATCGCGCGGCTGAAGATGTCGCGGCCGGCCTCGTCGGTGCCCATCCAGTGCTCGGCGCTCGGTGGCTGCAGGCGGTTGCGGACGTTCGTGCGCAGCGGGTCGTGGGTCGCCAGCCACGGCGCGAAGGCGGCCATGACGAGGGTGGCCACGGTGATGAAGGTGCCGATGGTCGTGAGTTGGTTGCGGAACAGGACGCGCCGGACGCTACCCATAGCGGATCCTCGGATCGGTGACGGCGTAGAGGAGGTCGACGACGAGGTTGACGACGATCGTGATGCCGGCGATCAGGAGCAGCGATCCCTGGATGACGGGGTAGTCGCGCCGGAACACGGAGTCGACGACCAGCCGCCCCACGCCGGGGAAGTTGAAGACGAGTTCGACCACCAGCGAGCCCGAGATCAGCGACGTCACCGCCAGCCCGATGACCGTCAGGATGGGGTTGAAGGCGTTCCGCAGGGCATGGACGTAGTTGACGCGGTTCTCCGCGATGCCCTTGGCCCGGGCCGTGCGTACGTAGTCCTGACGCAGCACCTCGAGCATGCCGGAGCGCGTCATGCGGGCGATGAGGGCGGCGCCGGAGTAGCCGAGGGCGATCGACGGCAGGATCAGGGTTCGCAGGCTCGGCCACCACCCCTGTTCGGGGCGCACGAAGCCCTGGGCGGGCAGCCAACCGAGGTTGACCGCGAAGAGTTGGATCAAGAGCAGGCCGAGCCAGAAGTTGGGGGTCGCGACGCCGATCAGCACGAAGACGGTAGCGAATCTGTCCAGGACGGAGTTCTGCCGGATGGCGGAGAAGATCCCGATGGGGACCGCGAGGACCACGGCGAGGAAGAGACTGGTCAGGGTGAGATAGATCGTCGGCGGGAAGGCGCGGGCGAACATGTCGATCACCGGGCGCTTCTCGTGGAACGAGTTGCCGAGGTCGCCGCGCAGCACGCCGCCGAACCAGCGCACGAACTGCACCGGCAGCGGCTGGTCGAGCCCGAGCCGCTCGCGCACGCGCACGACCTCCTCGGCCGGCGAGTCGGGGTCGAGGAAGAAGTCCGCCGGATCGCCCGGCGTGAGGTTCACGAGCAGGAAAGCCGCGATCCCGACGAGCAGCACGACGGGGATGGTGACGATGAGGCGGCGGACGACGAAGGTCGTCACGGGGTACGTCCCTGAGTGGGGGTGGTGGCGCGGGGTGTCGCGCGCGACGGCACGGGGTGGGCCTCCCTGGGGATGGGGTCCATCGCCATGGCGATGGACCCCGAGTGTCGCGATCGAAGCATGCCCGCGCTGGTCAGCGGGCCGCTGGGGTGCGCGGTGTGCTCAGTCGAGCCACACGTCGAACAGGCGCATGTAGTGCCAATCGGGGACGTTGCGCACGTTGCTGCGCACGCCGACCACGGAGAACAGGTCGCCGAGCCAGATCTCGCCCGCGGCCTCGGCGCTGATCCGGTTGATCTCGAGCACGGCCTCGCGCCGGTGGGCGTCGTCGAGGTCGTTGGCGATGATCTCGAGCTGCGCGTACCAGTCGTCGCCGACCCAGCTCCACGGCTCGCCGTTGCGGTCGATGCCGCTGGCATCGAGGTACGAGAGCGGCACCACGGAACCGCCGCCCGCGCTCTTGATCTCCCAGCCGCCCAGGTCGCGACGAACGGTGGTGAAGGTGGCGCCGTCGACGACCATGAGTTCGGCGTTGAGGCCGAGGTCCTGCAGCAGCTCGAGGACGATCGGGGCGGGCCGGATCTGATCGGGCAGGTCGGGCCGGTTGAGGTAGCGGATCAGCTCGCCGTCGTACGACGACTGGGCGACGAGCTCGCGGCCACGCTCGAGGTCGGCCGGGAAGTACTCGGCGAGGACGTCGGCGTCCCACATCCACTGCCCTTCCTGGTAGCGGACGAAGGGGTTGACGCGCCAGGACTCGATGGGGCCCTGCGTGAACATCGCGGCCTCGAGGTCGATCGCGACCTGGACGGCCTGGCGCAGCAGCGGGTCGGTGAACGGCCCCTGCTGGGTGTTCATCTTCAGGTAGGTGCGCCGGCCGGGCTCGCGGTAGGCGGCGACGGTGTCCGGGTCGGCGTTGAGCCGCGCGACGTCCTCGGGCGCGAGCTGGTCGGCGATGTCGACCTCGCCGGCGAACAGCGCCAGCGAACGCGTCGCCTCGTCGGTGATGGGCAGGATGACGATGCGGTCCACGTACTGGCCGCGCGGGCCGGCCCAGCCGCTCTTCTCGCCGTGGGGCTGGGTGTAGGCGTCGAAGCGCGCGAACACCAGGCGCTCGTTGGGGACGATCTCCGCGACGAAGTAGGGGCCGGTGCCGATCATCAGGTCGACGTCGGTGATCCCCATCAACTCGTCGCCCAGGCGCTCGACGACCCACGCCGGGTGGACGACGAAGGCGCCGGAGGGCATGGAGAAGGTCTCGGGCAGCGCGCCCCAGGGGGCGTCGGTGCGGAACACGACGGTGTGGACATCGGGCGCCTCGACGCTGGTGATGCGACGGAACTCGCTGCGCCGCGCGCCGACGTTCATCAGGCGCTCGTACGAGGCGATCACGTCGGCCGAGGTCATCGGCTGGCCGTCGTGGAAGGTGACGCCCTGGCGCAGGGCGAAGGTCCATGCGAGGCCGTCGTCGCTGACGCTCCACGACTCGGCGAGGAGGCCGACGGCCTGCAGGTTGGCGTCCATGGTCACGAGCGGCTCGAACACGAGCTGCCACACCTCGTCGCGGGTGGACGTCGAGCCCATCACGTCGAGGACCTGCAGCGAGTTGTGGTAGCCGACGGTGAGGGTGCCGCCGACCTTCGGTTCGCCCTGGGCGAGCGCCAGCGCGCTCAGGGCCAGGACGGCGCTGGCGGCGAGCACCAGGAACGCTCGGAACGCTCGGCGGGAACGGCTCTGCATCGTGCCTCCTCCACCCCCCGCGGGCAACGGGGCCGCCTGCGCGCGGATCGCGTGGGCGCCTCGTGGCCGGTCGTGGGTATGCGTGGTCGGGGAACACCACGGCGAATCGTGGTCTCACCGGCCTTGGGGGTAAGCCGACGGTACCGGCGTCACGCGACGATTGTCAAGATGTCTTACAATCACGTTCGTCGTTGGGGCGTGACGAAAGAGAGGGGCGGATGACCAGGCTCGTACGCGAGACGTTGCCCGACATCGCGGCGCGTGAGCTGATCGCGTTCGTCCGCACGGAACGGCTCCGGCCGGGCGATTCGCTTCCCTCGGAGGCACAGTTGGCGGAGCGCTTCGGCGTCAGCCGTCCGGTCATCCGCGAGGCCCTGCAGATCCTGCACGGCAGGGGGCTGATCGACGCGCGCCGCCACCGCAGCGCGACCGTCAGCCGGCCGTCGGGCGGGCAGATCGCCGCCTTCGTCGAACACCATCTGCTGTTCGACCGCAGGGGCGCCCTCACGCTGCTGGAGTTCCGCCGCGGGATCGAGATGGAGTCGGCCAAGCTCGCCGCCGAGCGCGCGGACGCACGTTCGCGCGCTCAGCTCCGCCGCATCGTCGGCGCGATGGCCGCCGCGGTCGACGACACCGCCACCTACGTCGATGGCGACATCGCGCTGCACCAGGCCATCGCGACGGCCTCCGAGAACCCGCTGATCGCCACCTTCCTGGCCTCGGCCCGCAACGCGACCCGCGAGACGATCGAGCTCGGCCTGCGCAGCAGGATGTCGGACGAGGAGCTCCGCCGCGTCCAGAGCGCGCACGAGGTCCTGGTCGACGCCATCGTTCAGGGCGACGCCGAGGCCGCGGTGCTGGCGATGGCGGGGCACTTCGACGACGCCCTGCGCACCGTCCGGCGCATGTTCGACGCCAACGCCTGAGCGAGGGCTTCGGCAGGCGGCGGTCTCGCTACCGACCCCCGACGGTCTGCACATGACGGCCTTCGTCGGCGCATCCGACGAGCGCGCGGAACGCTGGCCCGGCTCGACGGCTCAGCGCAGATGAGAACCCCCACGACCCAAACGTAACCTGTACCCAGGTTCTTCAAACCCTGAACGCGTACCTTGACCCATCGCCGGACGGGCACCCACCCACCGGTCAGGGCGATCGCGAACCACGCGGCGTCCCCAAGGAGTCCAGCATGAAGCGCACCCTTCTCGCCCTCGCCCTCTCGTTCGGCCTCGTCTTCGGCATCGTCAACGCCGACGGCCACGGCAACATGCCCGAGACGGTCGTCGACATCGCGACCAGCAGCGACGACTTCAGCATCCTCGTGCAGGCCGTCGTCACGGCCGACCTGGCCGGCGCGCTCTCCGGCGAGGGTCCGTTCACCGTCTTCGCCCCCACCAACGACGCGTTCGTCGCCGCCCTCGAGGCGCTCGGCATCACCGCGGAAGAGCTGCTCGCCAGCCCTGACCTCGGCGCGATCCTCACCTACCACGTCGTCGCCGGCAAGCTGCTGGCCGCCGACGTCCTCGCCGCGATCGAAGCGGGCGGCGGCTCGGTCATGGTGGAGACGCTCAACGGCGCCTCGATCACCGTGGAAGTCGTCGACGGCAACGTCGTCATCGACGGCACCGCGACCGTCACGACCGTCGACCTCGAGGCCGGCAACGGCGTGGTCCACGTCATCGACGCGGTCATCCTGCCCCCGGCCAACTGAGCCAACGCCTCTACCTCGTGAGCACGTGCGGCGGCCGCCCGAATGGGCGGCCGCCGCCTTGCCATCGCAGACCACACTACGGGCGGATCATCCAGGGAAGTTCGCGGCCCGACCCGTCGGCGTCGCACCGACGCCGATCCGCCGGCGCGTTGCGTCGGCGCCGCCTCGCGGCGGCCGGGTCAGTTCGCCTCGCCGCCCGATCGCTTCGGCCGGCCCCGCAGGCTGAGGTGGACCTCGTCGACCGTCCAGCCGGTGACGCGCTCGACGTGGGCCCGCAGGAACTCGGGCAGCGCCACGCCTTCGACGACCGGCATGGGCACGTCGACGACCTCGCCGGTCTCGCGGCAGATGAGGTGGTCGTGCGGCTCGACGCTAGCGTCGTACAGGGACTCGCCCTGCGCGCCCTTGAACTCGCGCAGCAGACCGGCCTCGACCAACACGCCCAGGTTCAGGTAGACGGTGGATAGGCTCAGGTCCTCGCCCCGCTCGCGCAACGACTGGTAGAGCGACTCGGCGCTGACGTGCCGCGGCTCCTCGGCCATGAACGCCAGGATCGCCTCGCGGGGACGGCTGTAGCGCAGCCCGCGGTCGCGCAGCACGTCGCGGACCGCCCCCTCCAGCTCGGTCCCAACCTCGCGGTCGCGGCCTGCGGCCTCACCACCGACCGACGGCGCCCCATCGAGCGAGAGCTCGTGGGCGTCGGCGGCATCGATCATCGGGTCTCGCATCTTCCTCCCGGCGCGGCGGACGTGGTGGGCACGCCGCGTCGAGGGGAGTGTAGCATCCGTCGGAACGATTCCGAGTTACGTGGCGTTTTCGCGACCGCCGCCAACCACCATCCGCGGCCGACGATGGCGTGCGACCGACGACGGCGTGCGGCCGACGATGGCCTGCGGCCGCCGTCCCCTACCACCGACGCCGGGCGGCCGAGGACGCAGCGCGGCCGCCGGCGGTGGGGTCGCCGGCGGCCGCGGGGGTCGTGCAGGGGCGGGGGGCGCCCCGAGCGCTCAACCCAGCAGGTGCGCCACCGCGTCGCGCTCCTCCAGGAGCTCCTCCTCGCTGGCGGCCATCCGGCGGCGGATGCCGTCGGCGATCGCCAGGCCCTCGACGACCGAGATCCGGCCGTCGCGGACGGTGACGGGGAAGGAGTACATCAGGCCGGCGCCGACGCCGTAATGCCCGTCGGAGGGGATGGCCATGCTGACCCAATCGCCCTCGGCCGTGCCGAGCGCCCAGTCGCGCATCTGGTCGATGGCGGCGTTCGCCGCCGAGGCAGCGCTGGAGGCGCCGCGGGCCGCGATGACGGTCGCGCCGCGCTTCTGAACGGTCGGGATGAACTCGTCGTCGACCCAGTCGGCGTCGACGAGGCCCGTCGCGGGACGCCCGACGACCGTCGCGTGGGTGAGATCGGGCACCTGGGTCACCGAGTGGTTGCCCCAGATCGTCATGCGCCTCACGTCGGCGTTGCGGGCGCCGGTCTTGGCGGCGAGTTGGCTGATCGCCCGGTTGTGGTCGAGGCGCGTCATGGCCGAGAACTGCGAGGGCGCCAGGTGCGGCGCGTTGCGCATGGCGATCAGGGCGTTCGTGTTCGCCGGGTTGCCCACCACCAGTACCTTGACGTCGCGCGCGGCGTGGGCGTCGAGCGCCTTGCCCTGGACGGTGAAGATGGCGCCGTTCGCCTCCAGCAGGTCCTTGCGCTCCATCCCCGGACCGCGCGGGCGCGACCCGACCAGCAGCGCGTACTGGGCGCCGTCGAAGGCCACCTTCGGGTCATCGGTGGCGACGATCCCGTGCAGGAGCGGGAAGGCGCAGTCGTTCAGCTCCATGACCACGCCCTCGAGCGCCTTCAGCGCGGGGGTGATCTCCAGGAGCCGCAGGACCACGGGCTGGTCGCGACCGAGGAGGTCGCCGGCGGCGATGCGGAACAGCAGGGCGTAGCCGATCTGTCCGGCGGCGCCGGTGACCGCGACGTGCACGGGTGCGTTCATGGAGTGGCCTCCGTACGGGCCGCCTGGGGGCTGCGATGCGGGCGGCCGGGCGGGCGCCATCCTACCAGAGCGCTCGCCCGCCCCCGTCGCCGGGGGGCGACGGGGGCCCCAGGGCCGACGCGCCGCGCTCGGGCGACGCCGCCGAGCCGCGATCGCGGCCCCGCTCGGCGGCGAGCCACGGTGCGCTCAGCCCTGGAAGCCCAGCACCTCCAGGAGCCGCTGGAGCTCCTCCTGGTCGTGGAAGTGGAGCTCGATCGCGCCGCGCCGGCCGCCGCGGATGCGCACGCGCGCCCCCAGTTGGCGCGTCAGCTCGTCGGCCAGGGCCTCGTAACGCTCGTCGCGCACGCGCTTGCGGCCTCCCCGTTCCTTGGGTCGCCGCAACGACTCCGCCTCGCGCACCGACAGTCGCCGCTGCAGTACCTGGTCGAGGGCCCAGTCACGGTCGGCGGGTTCCTGCGCGAGGATCGCCCGCGCGTGGCCCGCGGTGATGCGCCGCTCGCTCAGGGCCTGGCGCGCCAGCGGGGGCAGCGTCAGCAGCCGCAGCGTGTTGGCGACCGCGGGTCGGCTCTTGCCGACCGCCTTGGCCACCTCGTCCTGCGTGAGCCCGAAGCCCAGCAGCTGCTGGAACGCCTCGGCCTCCTCGAGGTCGTCGAGGTCCTCGCGCTGCAGGTTCTCGATGATGGCGATCTCGAGCGCCTGGCGGTCGTCGAGCTCGCGGACGACGACGGGGACGCTGGTCAGGCCGGCCACCTGGGCGGCGCGGAACCGCCGCTCGCCGGCGACGATCTCGTACCCGCCGTCGACCGGACGCACCAGCAGGGGCTGCAGGACGCCCTTCTCGGCGATCGACGCAGCCATCTCGGCGATCGCGGCGTCGTCGAAGCGCTTGCGCGGCTGCAGGGTGCCGACCCGCAGGTCCGCGAGCGCGACCTGCCGCCCGCCGCCCTCGGGTCGCGGCAGGAGCGCGTCCAAACCACGGCCGAGGCCGCGGCTAGGCTTGGCTGACACGGTCGATCACCTCCTCGGCCAGGGCCGTGTACGCCACGGCGGCCGACGACGTCGGCGCGTAGTCGTAGATCGACAGGCCGTACGACGGCGCCTCCGCCAGGCGGACGGTCCTGGGGATGACGCTGTCGAACACCAGCCGTCCGAAGTGCTGCCGGACGTTCGCCTCCACCTGCTGGGACAGGTTCGTCCGATGGTCGGCCATCGTCAGCAGCAGGCCCAGCACGTGGAGCTCGCCATGCAGCGACGCCCGCACCCGGTCGATCGTGTCGAACATCCCGGCAATGCCCTCCAGCGCGTAGTACTCGCACTGCACCGGCAACAGCAGGTGGTCGGCGGCGACCAGCGCGTTGAGCGTCAGCGCGCCGAAGGAGGGCGGGGCGTCGAGCAGGATGAAGTCGTAGTTCGGACGCACGCCGGTCAGCGCCTTGCCCAGCAGGCGCAGGTCGTCGGCGCTGGCGTCGAGCTCGAGCGCCGCCCCCGCGAGCTCGGCCGTCGCGGGGAGCACGTCGAGCTGCGGCACCCGACTGGGGACGACGGCGCCGCGGGCGGAGGAGCGCCCCACCAAGACGTCGTAGACGCTGTTCACCACGCCCCGCAGGCCGATCCCGCTGGTGGCGTTGGCCTGTGGATCGAGGTCGACGAGAAGAACGCGGCGCTGGCGCGCGAGCGCGGCCGCGAGGTTGATCGCGGTGGTGGTCTTGCCCACCCCGCCCTTCTGGTTGATGACGCCCACGATGGGCACGCTCAGCCTCCCCGCAACTCGACGGCGACCAAGGTACCACGCGTGCCCAAGGGCTCGGCGCGGAGCACCCGGGGCGCTGCCCAGCCATCCCCGGCCGCCTGCGGGTCTTCGCGCCACCAAGCTCCGAGCGCGGCGAACTCGTCGGGCCAATCCGGGCCCTTGCGGCTGACGATCAGCACGCGCGTCCCCCAGAGATGCCGTGTCAGCGCCGCCACGTCGCGCAGCGTCCCGACCGCCTGCGCAGTCACCGCGGCGACGCCGTCGGCCGGGCGCGCGAGCCGACGGACGTCCTCGGCGACGACGCGCACCGCGGACAGGCGCGCCTGGGCCGCCACCTGTGTGAGGAAGGTGGCGCGACGACGGCGCCGCTCGACCCACCACACCTCGCGAGGGGCGAGGCGGGCGGCCACGATCACGCCCGGCAGGCCCGCCCCGCTGCCCAGGTCGAGCACCGGCCCCGTCACCGTGGCCAGTTCGCCCACCGCCACCGCGTAGCGCTCCGCCTCGGCCAGGTGCCGATCGATGTCGGCGTACCCCGCCGGCGACAGGAGGTCGAGCGTCCGATGGTAGCGATCGAGCAGGGCCCGGTACGCGACGAGCGCCTCGTCGCCGCCCCCTTGCGCGGGGGCCGGCGTCACGGCCGCGGCATACGTTTCACGTGGAACACCGACGGCTCACGCGCCCGTTTCACGTGAAACGGCGCCCATCGCGCCCGAACCGGCGCCACGCGCGCCCCCAATGTCGGGCGCGCCTCTCCGCAAGCCGTCGGGCTCCCTTCCGCCCATCGCCCGCGTCTTGACGTAGATCAGCAACGCGCTGACGTCCGAGTCGCGCACGCCGCGCAGCCGCTGCGCGGCGCCCAACGTGGCCGGCCGCCCGCGCTCCAACGCGGCCCGACCCTCGGCCGAGAGCGAGGGCACGTCGCCGAACGCCAACCCCTCGAGCGACCACCCCTCGAAGCGCGCGCGCGCCGCGAGCTCCCGCTGGCTGCGCTCGATGTAGGCCGCGTACCGCACCAGGACCTCGACCCTGGCCGCCTCGGCGCCTGCGAGGGGCTCGGCCGCCCCGCCGAAGCGCGCGACCACGCTGGCGTAGTCCTCTCCCGGTCGACACAAGACGGTGGTCGCGAGCTCGCCGCCGTCGCGCGCCCGCGCCAGCCGCGCCACCTCGGCCTCGACCCGCTCCTGGCTCGCGCGCACGGCCGCCCAGCGCCCCTCGTCGACCAAGCCCCACGCGTGCCCCACGCCCGCGAGCCGCGCGTCCGCGTTGTCCTGCCGGTGCAGCAGCCGGTACTCGTTGCGCGAGGTCAGCATGCGGTAGGGCTCGTCGATCCCCCAGCGCACCAGGTCGTCGAGCAGCACGCCGACGTAGCCCTGGTCGCGACGCACGGTCACGGCCGGCATCGCCGCCGCACGCCGGGCCGCGTTGACACCTGCGATCAGCCCCTGGGCCGCCGCCTCCTCGTAGCCGGAGGTGCCGTTGATCTGACCCGCGCTGAACAGGCCCGGCAGGACCTTCGACATCATCGTCACGTCGAGCTGCGTCGGGTCGAGCGCGTCGTACTCGACCGCGTACGCGTAGCGCTGGATCTCCGCCCGCGCGAACCCCGGCAGCGTACGGACCATCCGGTCCTGCAGCTCGGGCGGCAGAGAACTGGAGAAGCCCTGCAGGTAGACCTCGCTGGTATCGACCCCGTCCGGCTCGACGAACAGCAGGTGGTGTTCCTTGTCCGCGAAGCGCACGACCTTGTCCTCGATCGAGGGACAGTAGCGCGGTCCCTGGCCGTCGATGTCGCCGCCGTACATCGCGGACTGATCCAGGTTCTCGACGATCAGCCGGTGGGTCTCCGCCGTCGTCCGGGTCATCCACGTCGGGCTCTCGCTGACCCTCGGACCCGGCGTCCCGGTGAACGAGGCCGGCGGATCGTCGGGGGCGACCCGATCCAGCTCGTCGAAGGCGACCGACGACGAGCGCACCCGCGGCGGCGTGCCCGTCTTGAAGCGCATGAGCCGGTGCCCGGTGGCGACCAGCGCGGCCGACAGGTGGCGCGCCGGCGCCTCCCCCTGGCGCCCGGCCTCGCGGCTGCGCCGCCCATACCAGACGACGCCCCTGAGGAACGTGCCGGTGCAGAGCACCACGCTGGGCGCCACCAGGGCGCGCCCGTCCACCAGCCGCACGCCGGCCACGCAGCGGTCGCCGCCCGTGCCCACGACGTCGAGGTCCGCGACCTCGCCCCTGACGATCTCGACCCCGGGGGCCGCCTCGACCAGCTCGCGCGCCGCGGCCGCGTAGCCGTCCCGCTCGTTCTGCACCCGCAGCGACCGGACGGCCGGGCCCTTGGAGGCGTTGAGCGTCCGACCGTGGATCGCCGTGGCATCCGCAAGGCGCCCCATCACGCCACCTAATGCATTCAGCTCGAAAACCAACTGCGACTTCCCGGGGCCCCCGATCGCCGGGTTGCACGGCATGCGGCCGATCGTGTCGGGGTTCGGCAGGGCCAGCGCCACGCGGGCGCCCAGCCGCGCCGCGGACACGGCCGCCTCGATGCCGGCGTGCCCGCCCCCCACCACGATGACGTCGAACTCTCGCACGTCGCTCTCCCCAGAACCCGCGCCTCGCCCGGTGACCCAGACCGTCACCCGCGTCGTCGGCGCCCGGGCGGCGTTGGCCGCCGCAGGGCCCGGAGTCTAGCACGCGATTCACGTCCTGGACGGGCGTTGGCGCGACCAGAACGGCACCGCGCCGCCGGCCCGGCTGCGAGCGTAGGATCGCGGCATGGACGCCTGGCTCGGCCTCGTCGCCGGCCTGGTCATGGTCGTCGTCGCCGCGGACGCCTTGGTCCGCGGCGCGGCCCGTGCCGCCGCCGCCCTCGGCATGCCGCCGCTCCTGGTCGGCTTGACGGTGGTCGCCTACGGCACCAGCGCTCCAGAACTGGCCGCCAGCCTGAGCGCCGGCGCCGCTTCGCGACCCGAGCTCGCGCTGGCCAACGTCGTGGGCAGCAACGTCTTCAACGTCCTGGCGATCCTGGGACTGGCGGCGCTCCTCGCGCCCCTCGCGGCCCCGACCGACGCGGACCCGCGCGCGTCGCGCGCGACGCGCTCTTCGCGCGCGACGCGCTCTTCGTGGTCACCGGACTGACCGGGCTCGTGATCGGCGCCGGCTGGCTGGTCGACGCGGCGGTCGCCATCGCGCTCGATCTCGGCGTGGGCGAGGTGGTCGTCGGCCTCACGATCGTCGCCGCAGGCACCTCGCTCCCCGAGCTGGCCACGTCCGTCGTCGCCGCCCTCCGCGGCCAGCGCGACCTCGCCATCGGCAACGTCGTCGGCTCGAACGTCTTCAACCTCGTCGGCATCCTCGGTCTCGCCTCCCTGACGGCGCCGCACGGCCTGCCCATCGCGTCCCAGGTGGCGGGCCTCGACGCCTGGGTCGCGCTGGGCGCGGCCGCCCTGCTCCTCCCGCTCGCCCGCAGCGGGGGCGCGCTGATTCGCTGGGAGGGGGCCCTGCTCGTCGCGGCCTACGGCGCCTACCTCGTCGCCGTCGTCGCCATCGCGCTGGGTCGGCTGGCCGTTCCCCCGGCGGGGGTCGGGGTGGCCATCGCGGGCCTGCCGCTCCTCCTCGCCGCCGGCGCCATCGCCTGGCCGCGGCGTCGCGAAGGCCCCCGCTGAGTCGCGCCACACTCGACCGGCCGCACCCGGTGGGTTCGCCCTGGCCGGCCACCTTTCCCTGATACACTGCCGGTCCGGCTTCGGCCCCCCACAGGACCCGGTACCGCCGCCCGCACAAGGGCAAATTCTCGTCCTGGACGCCCCAAAGCGGGCGGTCGACGCCCGGAACGCGGTCCACCGAGGAGGCCCGACGCGCATGCTCAGCCGTGACCACGCCATCTGGGACGACGTCCTCGACTACGTGCGCGACCAGATCTCGGAGACCGAGTTCCGCACCTGGTTCAAGCAGGTCCGGCCGCTCGGCATCAGCGAGGGCGTGTTCCAGCTGGGCGTGCCGCACTCCTTCGCGCGCGACTGGATCCGCAACCACTTCGGCGACGTCCTCGAGCAGGCGTTGCGCGACCTCGGCGCCCCCTCGCCGAAGATCGGGTTCCAGGTGGTGAGCTTCAACGCCTCCGAGCAGCCCGACATGTTCAGCCAACCGTCCCAGAGCGACGCGCGGGCCGCGGGGGCGCCGCGCGAGCGCGCCCAGCTCAACCCCAAGTACGTGTTCTCCAACTTCGTCGTCGGGCCGAACAACAACCTGGCGCACGCCGCCGCCATCGCGGTCGCCGAGGCGCCGGGACGGGCCTACAACCCGCTGTTCGTGTACGGCGACTCGGGCCTGGGCAAGACGCATCTCATGCACGCGGTCGGGCACGCGGTCGCCGACCGCGCCCCCGACCTCCGCGTCGCCTACGTCACGACCGAGCAGTTCACCAACGAGCTGATCAACGCGATCCGCGGTGACCAGATGGTCGCCTTCCGCGACCGCTTCCGCTCGATCGACGTGTTGCTCGTCGACGACATCCAGTTCCTCGCCGGCAAGGAGCGGACGCAGGAGGAGTTCTTCCACACCTTCAACGCGTTGTACGAGTCCGCCAAGCAGATCATCGTCAGCTCGGACCGGCCGCCGAAGGACATCCCCACCCTCGAGAACCGGCTGCGCAGCCGCTTCGAGTGGGGCCTGATCACCGACATCCAGGCGCCCGAGCTCGAGACGCGCATCGCCATCCTGAAGATGAACGCCGACTACCGTGGCGTCAAGGTCCCCGTCGAGGTGATCGACTACATCGCGCGCAACGTCACCAGCAACATCCGCGAGCTCGAGGGCGCGCTGGTGCGCGCGATCCTGTACGCCTCGATGAACCAGGAACCGCTGACCCGCGCCTCCGCGGCGAAGGCGCTCTCCGACGTGTTCGCGCCGGCCGGGCCGAGCCTGACCATGCCCGACATCCTGCGGGTCACCGCGCAGCACTTCGGCGTAGCGGTCGACGACCTGTGCTCGAAGGGGCGCCGCCAGGAGCTCGTCCAGGCGCGCCAGGTGGCGATGTTCCTCATCCGCGAGATGACCTCGCACAGCTACCCCGAGATCGGTCAGTTCTTCGGCGGGCGCGATCACTCGACGGTGATGTACGCCGTCCAGAAGGTCGGCGAGCAGGTCGGCGGCGACGCCGACCTGGCGCGCCACATCCGCCAGATCCAAGACGCGCTGATCTGAACCTCGGCCCAGGAACCTCCGGCTTGCCGCCCTGGCTTCGCGATCGCCCCACCAGGCTGCCGTTCCGCCGAGCCACTGGACCGAACGCCCCACGCGCCGCCTGGTTCGGGGTCTGCGGCGCGCGCTGCCGGCCGCCGCGGCCGCCGGCGCTGGCGCCGTCGACGTGACTGGTCTTCGACCCCCACACCACGGCCTGTGGATGACCTGTGGACAAGCTTGGGGAGGGACTGTGGAACCACGAATGCCGTCGTGGTCTGTGGAAACCTGCGGACAACGAGGCCCTTCATCCACAACTCGGACGAGGTTATCCACATCCTGGTCCACATTCGGTTCTCCGTCTCCTACGGCGTTTCGTGCGCTTTTCCACATCCTCCACAGGGCCTACGAAGAGTCCTTCTCGCCCCTTCATCTCACGACGAGCCACCCACCGCTGTGGACCTGAGCGTGCCGGGTCGCTGCACAGGTCACGCCGGATGCGCTCGTCTTCCCGCCCGGGCCAGGCGTGTTCGCATCGGCATCGCAACGTGCAGACGGGCGATTCGGTATGCTGCAGGCGCCCAGGACGGGCCATCCCACGCACCCGGAGGGCCGCCGAGACGATGAAGGTCATCATCCCCACCAAGACGCTCACCGAGACCCTCGGTCACGTGGAACGCGTGATCCCGAGCCGTTCGAGCAACCCCGGGCTCAGCCTGCTCAAGGTGGAGATCGACGACGGACGCCTCACGTTCAGCGGCTCCAACATGGACATCGACGTTCGCTCGGTCGTCGAGACCGACGTGACGGGTCGCGCCGAGGTGGCCCTGCCGGCCGCCGTGTTCACGCAGGTTGCCCGGGCGCTGCCTGCCGACACCGTCGAGCTCGACGTCGGCGACGCCGAGGTCGAGGTCCGCTCCGGCACCTTCGCCACGCGCCTCCAGCTGGTGACGGCCGAGTCCGCGCCGCTGCTCGAGTTCGTCGACGAACTGCCCGGCGAGGTCGACGGCGCGCTGCTGGCGCGCGCCCTCGAGCACGTCCGCTACGCGGCCGCCGTCGCCGACTACCAGGCGGTGTTCCGCGGCGTGAAGTGGGAGCTGCGCGACGGCCACCTGCGGGTGGTCGCCACCGACGGCTTCCGTCTCGCCTCCTACCACGTCGACGTCACCAGCGGCATCGACGCCGATTTCATCATCCCCGCCCGCAGCGTCGACGAGCTCATCAAGACCTTGGTGCCCGGACCGGCGCGGCTCGCGCTCGACGGGGGCCAGTTGACCGTCGCGAGCGGCGGCACCACGCTCAACCTCAAGCGCATGGACGGCACCTTCCCCGACTACCAGCGCGTGATCCCGCAGGCCTTCCCCGTCAACGTGACGCTGGCGCCGCAGCGGCTGGCCGACGCCGTCGCGCGCGTCGCGGTGATGGCGGACAAGTCGGCCAACCACCGCGTCGACCTGTTCATCAAGGACGGCGTGCTGCGGATCACGGCCGAGGGTAGCTTCGGCCGCGCGCAGGAGGCCATCGACGTCCTCCAGGAGGGCACGGAGGACGAGATCGCGCTGGCGTACAACGCCAAGTACCTGGCGGACGCCGTCGGGCCCGTCGTCGGCGATCTGCAGCTGCGCTTCTCGGGCACGACCAGCCCGTCGGTGCTGCGCGACCTGGGCGACCCCGCGTACCTCGCGATGGTCGTCCCGCTGCGCACCGGCTGACCGACACCACCACCCGCGGGCCGGGGCCGAGGCCCCGCCCGTCGCACGACGCCGTCGCGAACGGCGAACCCGGAGGAAACATGACCACGATCGACGACGTCCGCGCCCTCGAGGTGCTCGACTCCCGCGGCAACCCCACCGTCTCCGCCACCGTCACGCTCGCCAGCGGCGTCACGGGGACCGCTGCGGTGCCTTCCGGCGCCTCCACCGGCGCCCACGAGGCGGTCGAGATGCGCGACGGCGGCGCGCGCTACGGCGGCAAGGGCGTGTTGCAGGCCGTCGAGAACGTCAACACGCTGATCGCCGAGGAAGTGCTCGGCCTCGACGCGTTCGACCAGGCTGCGCTCGACGGCGCGATGCTCGCGCTCGACGGCACGCCCAACAAGGGTAAGCTCGGCGCCAACGCCATCCTGGCGGTGTCGCTCGCGTCCGCCCGGGCGGTCGCCGCCGCGCTCGAGATGCCCCTCTACCGCTACCTCGGCGGTACCAACGGCAAGACGCTGCCGGTTCCGATGATGAACGTCATCAACGGGGGCAAGCACGCCGACAACCGCGTCGACATGCAGGAGTTCATGCTCGCCCCGGTGGGCTTCACCACCTTCTCCGACGCGCTGCGTGCCGGCGTCGAGACCTTCCACACGCTCAAGAAGGTGCTCGCCAAGCGCGGCTACGACACCAACGTCGGCGACGAGGGCGGCTTCGCCCCCAACCTCGGCAGCAACGTCGAAGCCGTCGAGGTGCTGCTCGAGGCCATCGAGAAGGCCGGCTACACGCCCGGCGAGCAGATCGCCCTGGCGCTCGACCCGGCGTCCACCGAGTACTTCAAGGACGGCGCCTACCACCTCGAGGCCGAGGGCAGGGTGCTGTCGCCCGACGAGATGATCGCCTACTGGGTCGAGTGGGTGGACAAGTACCCGATCATCTCCATCGAAGACGGCCTCGCCGAGGACGACTGGGCCGGCTGGGCCGCGCTCACGGGCGCCGTCGGCGATCGCGTCCAGCTCGTCGGCGACGACCTCTTCGTCACCAACGTCGAGCGGCTCGGGCGCGGGATCCGCGAGAACGTCGGCAACGCGATCCTCGTCAAGGTCAACCAGATCGGGACGCTGACGGAGTCGCTCGACGCGATCGAGCTCGCCAAGTCGGCCGGCTACCGCAACATGATCAGCCACCGCTCCGGCGAGACCGAGGACGCCTTCATCGCCGACCTCGCCGTCGCCGTCAACGCCGGCCAGATCAAGACGGGCTCCGCCAGCCGCTCCGACCGTCTGGCCAAGTACAACCGGCTGTTGGCGATCGAAGCGGAACTGGGTTCCGCCGCTCGCTTCCTGGGGCGGTCGGCCTTCCGTTCGTGAGCAAGTTCCGCCGCACCAAGATCGTCGCGACGCTGGGACCGGCGTCGTCGTCCCCGGAGCGGATCCGTGAGCTCATCGAGGCGGGCGTCGACGTCTTTCGCGTCAACTTCTCGCATGGGACGGCTGACGTCCACCGGACCAACGTCCAGCGCGTCCGCGAGGTGGCCTGTGAGCTCGGCAGCAACACGGGCGTGCTGCAGGACCTCCAGGGCCCGAAGATCCGCGTCGGCAAGTTCGCCGACGGGAAGGTGACGCTCACCCCGGGGGAACCGTTCGCCCTCACCTGCGACGACGACAGCCCGGGGGACGGCACCCGGGTGGGCGTGACGTACAAGGGCCTGTGCCGCGACGTCAAGCCGGGCGACGCGCTGCTGCTCGACGACGGGCGGCTGGCGCTGCGGGTCGACAGCATCGAGCGAGAGACCATTCGTGCGCAAGTGACGCTCGGTGGCGTGCTGTCCGACAACAAGGGCATCAACATCCCGGACGCGGACCTGTCGATCCCCGCGCTCACGGACAAGGATGTGGACGACCTGAGGCTCGGCGCCGAGATCGGCGTGGACTGGGTGGCGATGTCGTTCGTCCGCAGCCGCGACGATCTGCTGCTCGCGCGGCACTACCTCGCGCGCGAGGGCTCGAGCGCCAAGCTGATGGCCAAGGTCGAGAAGCCCGGCGCCGTCGAGCGCTTCCCCGAGATCCTGCGCGAGGTCGACGGCATCATGGTCGCGCGCGGCGACCTCGGCGTCGAGATGCCCCCGGAGCAGGTGCCGCAGATCCAGAAGCGCCTCATCCGCGCCTGCCTGGAGGCGGGCAAGCCGGTGGTCACCGCCACCCAGATGCTCGAGTCGATGATCCACAGCCCCACGCCGACCCGAGCCGAGGCCTCCGACGTCGCCAACGCGATCTACGACGGCACCGACGCCGTCATGCTGTCGGCCGAGACGGCCATCGGCGACTACCCGGTCGAGGCCGTGCGCATGATGGCCCGCATCGCCCGAACGGTCGAGGCCGACGAGCGTTACATCACCGACATGCACGAGCACGTGCCCGTGCCCGACGACACGACCGCGGACGCCGTGTCGATGGGCGTGGCCAACATGGCCCACACGCTGCGCGCGCAGCTGATCGTGAGCTTCACCTCGAGCGGCAGCACCGCCATCCGCGTCTCCCGCAACCGGCCCTCGGCGCCGATCCTGGCGATCACGCCGTCGTCCGTGGCCCTGCGGCAGCTGTCCGTGGTGTGGGGCGTGCTCCCCTACCTGTCGGACGACATCTCCAACACCGACGAGATGGTCCAGGTGGCCACCGCCGCCATCCGCGACCGGGGCCTGCTCGAACCGGGCGGCCGCTTCGTCATCACCGCCGGCGTGCCGTTCGGCATGCGCGGGACGACCAACATGATCCGGGTGGAGCGCTTCCGGGGCTGAGCCCGGCGAGAAGCAGCGCGGACCCATGCGGGTCGCAGCCGGGCGCTCGCGCCGCCGGCTGGGCGGACGCGGGCGACGCGTTCGTTTCGCATGGCCCGCGCCGTCCCCGCGGTACGTTCACTCCCGCCCGACACGCCGCAGCAGCCCCGCTCGCGGTGACGGACAGCGACCCGGCGATCGTGCCGGTCGTGGGTGTGGGCGCGGGCTGGTTCGGCGTCGATTGGCACGCCGCGAGCACGAGCAGCGTGGCCAGACCGGTAGCGAGGCCCCGCGCGAGGCCGTTCGGGCGGTTCGCTTCCATGCCACAGCATGGCGAGCGAGCCTGGCCGCATGCTGAGCAGGGCGCCACCGGGGCTTCACGAACGGGCCCGACGGCGCACGCGCGCCGTCGGGCCCGGAAGCGTCTGGGACGGGCAGATCAGCCCTCCGAGATCACCTCGAGCTTGATGTCGATGGTGACGTCGGGGTGGGGCCGGTACGGCACGACGTACTCGCCGAGCAGCTTGATGGGCTCGCGCAGGTCGATCTTGCGCCGGTCGATCTCGACGTCGAAGGCCGCCTGCAGCGCCTCGGCGATGTCGCGGTTGCCGACCGAGCCGTAGATGCGGTCCTCGCCGGCCTTGACGCGGATCGTGATGGCCGCCTCGCCGAGCAGCTCGGCCAGTCGCTCGGCGTCGCCCTTGCGCTCGGACAGCTGCCGCGCGCGCTGCATGAGGCGCGCCTGGAGCTCGCGCTGGTTGGCCTTGGTCGCCGGCAGGGCCAGGCCCTGCGGCACGAGCCAGTTGCGCGCGTAGCCCGGGCGCACCCGCACCATCTCGCCGGCGTCGCCCAGGTTCTGGACGGCTTCGAGCAGGATGACGTTCATCGCCGGACCAGCTTCTCCGTGATCGGGATGATCGCCAGCGTGCGGGCGCGCTTGAGGGTGGTCGCCAGCCGGCGCTGGTGCTTGGCGCACACACCACTGCGGCGGCGCGGCAGGATCTTGGCGGTGTCGCTGATGTAGCGCCGCAGCATCCGGCCGTCGTGGTAGTCCATGATCTCGTGTTCGCCGGTGCAGAAGGCGCACACCTTGGGGCGGCGGCCGCGGCGGCCGCCACCGCGGCGGCGCTTGTCGGCGCCACCGCCTCCGCGGGAAGACTCTCTAGGCATTAAAAGGGCAATTCCTCTTCTGGTGGGAACTCTTCGTCGATGTCGAGCTGACGCGTCTGGGCGGTCGCCGCAGCAGCGGTAGGCTGCTTCGGTGGCCGGGTCCCGGCGCCACCAGTGCCGGGGCCACGCGTCAGGTGCTCGACGCGCGATCCTTCGATCCGCGTCGTGAAGCGCTTGTTGCCTTCCTTGTCGGTCCAGGAGTCGTTGACGAGGCGGCCGATGACGAACACCGGATCGCCCTTGGCCAGCGTGGCGGAGGATTCCGCCAGCTCACGCCAGACGTTGATGTCGACGTAGTGGGTGCGCTCCTGGTCGGTGCCGCTGCGGTCGCGGAAGCGCTCGTTGACGGCCAGGCTGAAGCGCGTGACCGCGCTGCCGTTGGGCGTGTAGCGGAGCTCCGCGTCGCGCGTGAGGTTGCCGATGAGCATGACCTGGTTGAGCGCGTCGCGCAGCCGATGCTGGTTGCGCGCGTCGGTGACCGTCGGCTGATCGCCGCGACCCCCGAAGCCGAGGACTTCCACGCGCTGGGCGTTGACGTCCAGGGACGAGCGCTTCTGACCGTCGGGCGCCTCCCAGCTGCGGTAGTTCAGGCGCCCCTCGGCGTACACCGGCGCGCCCTCCTCCAGCTGGTTGGCCAGCGACTCCGCCTGGGCGCCGAACACCGTGACCCGGTGGTACCAGGCCAACTCGCGCGGCTGACCGTCGTCGCCGACGACGTGGTCGTTGCCGGCGAGGTTCAGCTCCAGGATCGCCAGGCCGCCCGGCGTGTAGCGCAACTCGGGCGCCTGCGTGAGCGTGCCGACCAGGTAGACGTTGTTCAGTCCTCTTGCCATCGTTTGCTCCTCACCGCCTGCGGTCACCGAAGGACGGGCCTCCGTGGAAGCGGACGGTCGCGCTCAGGCGGGCGTGGCTTCGCCTTCGGCGGCGGGCTTCGCCTTGCGCGTCTTCCACTCCGGACGGTCCTTGACGACCAGGACGCGCATGACGTTATCGCGCTGACGCAGGGCGGCCTCGATCGTCTTGGGCTTGTCGAGCGGGAGTTCTAGGCGGTAGATCAGATAGTAGCCCTCGCTGCCCTTGCGGATCGGGTAAGCGAGCCGCCGCAGGCCCCACTCGTCGAGCTCCAGCAGCGTGCCGCCGGCGCGGTCGAGCTGCGTCTGCACGGCGTCCTTCTCCGTCTGGAGCTGGGCCTCGGAAAGACCGGGGTCGAGGATCAGGTTCAGGTCGTACTTCGCGGTGTCGGCCATGGGTGCACCTCCTCTCAGGAACTGGTGGTGGCACCCGGGTCCGCGCGTCCGACGAACCCTGCACCGCGTCCGCCCGAGGGGGCACGCGTCAGCGCGAGGCCCCAGGAAGGGGCCGCGACGCCCTCGCCCTTGCCCCGTGGGGCTTGGCCCCCGAAGGGGCTGGTCCCGGAAGGGCCTGGTCCCCGGAGGGCCTGGTCCCCGGAGGGGACACCGGCGCCGGGCGCCGTGGGCGATCGAGGGGAGCCGTCGGTCGTAGGCGACCGCGAAGCGGTCGCACACACGCGCAAGGGACGTCACCTTCCCCAGCGTAGGCTCACGGGACCGCGCCCGAGGCGCGGGTCCGAACGATGATGGTAGCACACGCGGAGCTCAAACGGGTGGTGGGCGGCCGCCCGCGCCCGCCCGCGCCGGCCGCCCGATCGACGCCGGACGTCGGGCCCAGCGTGCGCCGGCGACGAGGATCGCCATGAACGCCAGGCCGAAGAGGGGCTCGTTCGTCACGAGCGGCGAGAGGCCGTAGTCGGTCGCCGCGTGCGCGACCACGACCAGCCACAGGTTGCCGCTCAGCGCGTAGATGCTGCCGAAGATGAGCCACGAGGCCAGGTTGAGCGCCAGCCGCCCGAGCGTGGCGCCGGCAGCGTAGCCGACCGCCAGGTAGCCCGGCAGGTGCCACAGCGCGAACGCCAGCGCGACGAGGCCGACGACGAGCCAGGGCCTGCGGTGGCCGACGAGCCCGCGGACGAGGCCGAACAGCACGCCCGCGAACAGCAACTCCTCGGCGAAGGCCGTCAGCAGCCAGTTGTCGACGAGGGCAGCCGCCTCGTAGCGGCTCCGGAACAGCGTGAAGCCGGCGTCGAACGCAGCGTTGAGCGCCGCGGCCAAGACGATGATGGCCGCATACGCGGCGGCGCCGACCGCGGCGGCCGCGAGCAGCGAGCGGGGCCCGAGGCCGAGGTCGCGCCAGCGCAGTCCGGAGGCCCCGACGAGCAGGACGGCGGCGATGAGCACCGATGCCTGCGCGATCGCCAAGGTGTCGGGCCGGTAGCCGAAGGTGGGGTAGAGCCAGTTCCAGGTGGCGATCGGGATGGCGAACGCGACGACGAGGGCGGCGACGAGCGTGCCGAGCTGCCGGGACGGGGACATCGAGCCTCCGCCGCGCAGCGTAGCGCCGAGACGAGGAGCACGCGCCGGCGAACGTCCCGCGGTCGCCGGCGGGCGCCTTCGGCGACCCGGGCGCGTCAGACGCGCGGCACCCCGGCCAACCGAGTCGCCGCCGCCCGCGCCTCGCGCACGACGTCGTCGAGTCCGACGCCGGACAGGTAGGACCCCGCCAGCGCGAGCCGTGGCCAGCGTGCCGCCGCCGCCCGCCGTGCCGCCTCGACCCGGGCGGTGTGCCCGAGCGTGAACTGCGGGATGCCGCGCGGCCAGCGGACGATGCGGACCGCCTCGGGCTCGGCGACGATGCCCATGGTGCGCTCGAGGTCGCGGCGGACGGACGCCAGCAGGTCGTCGTCGGCGAGCGTCACGAAGCCGGGGTCGAGGGTGCCGCCCGCGACGACGCGCAGGGTCACCTTCCCGGGCGGCGCCTGCTGCGGGAAGACGGCCGAGGTCCACTGCACCTCGAGCGCCCGCACGCCCTGGCCGCGCGGCACCAGCACGCCGGCGGCGTCGAGCACCGTCGGCACGTCGACGCGGTCGAAGGCGAGCGCCACGACCGCCACGTCGGCGTAGCGGATGGCGTCCAGCGCGGCGGCCGCCTCGGGGGCGCTGGGCGCCAGGAGCTCGGCGGCGACGTAGGCCGGCACGGCCAGCGCGACCGCGTCGGCCGCGACGACCTCCTCGCCGTGCGCGCCGACGCCGCGCAGCGCGATCGGACCCTCGCCGGGCCGGCCGTGGTCGTCGAGGCCCACCACGCGGACGCCGCTCCTGACGCGGCCGGCGAGCGCCGCCGACAGGGCGTCGACGAGCGCCTGGGCGCCCCCCTCGAGCGTCGTCAGGCGGCCGTCCGTCGGGATCGCCGCGGCCGTGGGCCGCGCGCCCGGCGGCGCGCCAGGGCGGGCGGCGAGCATGCCGCGCAGCACCGATCCGTGGGTCGCCTCGAGCTTCCGCAGCCGCGGGAAGAGGGCGTCGAGCGACAGCTCGCGCGCGTCGCCCGCGGCGACGCCGGCGACGAAGACGCCGGCGAGGACGCGGGCGGCCTCGAAGCCGAAGTGGCGGGCGACGAAGTCGTGCACGCTCTCCTCGCGGCGCGCGCGGCCGCCCAGGAGCGCCTCCGCGACGGCGCGCAGACGACCCGGCGGCGACAGCAGTTCGCTGCGCAACCA